>JBBSCU010000029.1:0-30470 GCA_038249935.1 Chroococcales cyanobacterium | reverse complement strand
GCTTCTAAAAAGCGAATCAAATTAATATATTTCGTAACTTCTGGAATACCAGATGTGAGATGAGAATAGGGTTTGTTGGTATCACCGCCGACTACTAAAGTGGGGAAGAGTGTGGTAATTTTGGGTGCGATCGCTAATTTTGATATCTTATGTAAGCAGTCATATTTAGAACGGATGTAATCTGTCCCAATCTCCCCTGCTTCTTTTAATGGTTGATTGTACCGATCCAAAACACTAGCTGTAGAAAAATAAATTACCTGCTGGCAATGGTCTGGATCTAGCAGCTTCATCAACTCTATAGTCTTGACGACATTAATATCAAATGTCTGATCACCACCCCAAGCTGTGGCGGTGAGTACCGCTGTATCAATCGTGGATAGCAAATCGGCAAAGTGGTGAATATTTTGCATATCACCTTGCAAAACGTTGATACCTGAACGTGCTTTGGTATCAACTTGCAGTTTATTTGGGTTCCTAACTAGCAGATACAGTTCGTGATCTGTTTCCTTAATTAAGGCTTCTGTTAAATAATGACCTATACAACCACTTGCACCAGTCACTAAAATCCGTTTCTGGCTCATACTAAGATTTTAATAAGTTAGGAGTTATGAATTAGGAGTTAGGAGTTATGAGTTAAGAATAAAGTTAAAAGTTCCGAGTTCAAAGGTGCAACTTCCGAGTTCAGAGGCTCAACTTCCGAGTTCAGAACCTCAACTGTCGAGTTCAGAACCTCAACTTCCGAGTTCAGAGGTGCAACTTCCGAGTTCAGAGGCTCAACTTCCGAGTTCAGAACCTCAACCGCCGAGTTCAGAGGCTCAACCGCCGAGTTCAAAGGTGCAACTTCCGAGTTCAGAACCTCAACCGCCGAGTTCAGAGGTGCAACTTCCGAGTTCAGAACCTCAACTGTCGAGTTCAGAACCTCAACTGTCGAGTTCAGAGCTAGTAACGAATGCAAATTGTACTCTCATCTGAACTCACTTTAACAGCGATACTCTCAACTTTTAACTCCTGCAAGATTCAGTTCCTTTGCAGTTTCAAAGAAGAAAGCGACATTTTCTTCTGGAGTTTCTGGTAAGACACCGTGACCGAGATTGAGAATATGACCCCAATTACCAGCTTTGCGAACGGTATCGAGAATGCGATCGCGGATAAACTGTTTAGAGCCAAATAGCACGCCTGGGTCAAGATTTCCCTGAACTTTGACTTGCTTGCCTAATCTGGTTCGTGCGTCTGCCATATCCACTGCCCAGTCTACACTGACTATATCAGCACCAGATATTGCCATTCTTTCCAACACACCCGCACTACCGCTAACTAGCAAAATCAAAGGTGTATCAGGATGGGTTTGCTTGACTTGCTGGAAAACTCTCTGCTGATAAGGGAGAGCAAAGGTATCATAATCTTGAGGACTCAATTGACCCGCCCAAGAATCGAACATTTGCACAACTTGGGCACCAGAGTCGATTTGATACCGGGCATAGATGGCGATCGCATCTGCTAATTTAGCTAACAATTGATGCAATATCGTCGGGTCGGAAAATGCCATGTTTTTGATGATGGAGTAGGTTTTAGAACCTTTTCCTTCTACCGCATAAGCTGCTAACGTCCACGGCGCACCCACAAAGCCTAACACTGTTGATTTATTGCCCACTTCAGAGCGCAGCGCTTGCAAAATTGTCTTAATAAATGGTAGGTCTGCTTCTGGTTCTAAAGGACGCAAACGATCAATTTGTTCTTGAGTCCGCAGAGGCGAGTCAATGATTGGCCCTTTACCTTCGGCAATGTCCATGCCAATGCCCAAACCAGGTAATGGGGTGACAATATCAGAAAATAAAATTACTCCGTCTGGCTGGAATGCTCTCCAGGGTTGTAAGGAAACTTCAATTGCTACTTCTGGAATTTCCGAGCGATCGCGAAAGGAAGGATACTTATCTCTTAAGTCTCGATATGCTTTCATATATCGTCCGGCTTGTCGCATCATCCATACAGGGGGACGATCTACCACTTCACCGCGAGCAGCCCGCAACAGATGAGGAGTTGTTGAAGAAACACCCATTTATCACTTCATCCTAAGTCACTTTTTTATGTCACTGTTTAGCTTATCATTCTGGCATTACGCTTTTTCAGCAGGTTTGTAGGAAAAAGGGAGTTGGCGGTGGGGAGTCGGGAATAGGATAAAACAAGAATTAACATTGAACTGAACATTGGGCATAGTTGTCCCCCTTGTCTTCCTCATCCTCCACTCCCCTAACTTCCTATGCAAACTGACTCTAACAATCCCGATTATGCTGCATCTACTAACAACGAGCCTAATCTACGAAAATTTTTGATTCCGCGATCGCAGCGACAGAGGTTCTTTATTCAGTTTACCTTGATGACCGTTATCGGATGGGTTGTGGGTGGCGTTGCTAGTATCGCCTTAGAGAAAATTATTCTCCAAAGCCTATCATCTACCGTTGCTTTCCAGCCACAAACATGGAGCATTTTAGTCAGAAGTCTCAGCAACGTTGTATTTGCCGTAATTTTCGCCACCGACCAGAGCCTTATCCTTTACCGATATTTATCGGGTTGGCAGTGGATATGTGCTACCAGTGCCGGTTGGTTGATTGCCAACGGCATTTCTACAGCTTGGATTAACTACATTTCATCCATTGCCTCATCGTTAAATGAAACTTTATCTCCTGAACAAACTTTTATTTTTGGATTTCTGTCAGCGATCGCATATATAATTTCTGGTATTTGGCTGGGGCTTTGCCAGTGGTTAGTATTGAGGCGATATACAGCAGACATTTGGTGGTGGAATTTTTTACCCTCAATCTCTTTTTTATTGATTAGTATTTTGGTTTGGTTGCTTTTTCTTGTACAAAATTTAATTCCAGAAAGCTACCGTACTCCCATACTATATTGGAGTGGACAAGGATTTACAGCAGTGATTCTAGGAGCTATACCAGCAATTGGCTTGTGTACATTGAAAATAAATTCACATCGCAAAACTGAAGCTTCTCCCTGACTTCTATCCATATATTTCCTAACCTTAATATTTATGACTCGCCCGCGCATTCTCCAACCCGGTCAAAGTTATACATTTAGTAAATATTTTGAATTACCTTATGCCCCAGCAGATATTTTGGCCGAACTGGGATGTAGTTACGAACGCCGACCAAACGCAAACTCAATTAAACATTGAGTATCCTATTAATATTAGCGAACAACTCAAAGGAAGTTTTGATTACTATATTTCATCTTCCAATTTACTGTTAGTAATTAAAGCCAAACAATCCGATTTAAGCCGGGGATTTACTCAACTTGCAATTGAATTGATAGCACTCGACCAATGGACACATTCTCAAACACCAACTTTGTATGGTGCTGTAACAAATGGAGAAAATTGGCGATTTGGGATATTTTACCGACAAGATAAACGGGTCATGCAAGATATCAAACTTTATCGTGTTCCCGAAGGTTTGGAAGAATTAGTGCGAGTGCTTGTAGGAATTCTTACCAATGCTAATAGTTAATTATCTACTCAAGCTACTGCACCTCAAAAAGTATCACGAGTTCCCCAATTGCATTTATTTATCATCCCAAATAGGTTCTAAACGCTTTTGTGCTGTTTTGAGAGCTTTTTCGGGAGACTCACCCATCAATGTCGCCTCGATCGCTTGACCAAGACTGTCAGAAAGACGACTATAGCCAGGAATGATTGGTCGAGAACCTGATACAGACATTTGGTCAATAAAGACTTTCAAGACAGGTTTTTGTTTGAGAAATTCTTGGTAAGCCTGACTTTCGGCAGATTTGAGGTTAACTGGTAAAAAACCCGTCCCCATACTCCATTCTGTTTGAAATTTTTCACTCAAGACATACTCTAAAAATTTGAGTGCGGCTTGCTCTCTTTCTGGCGTAGTCTTCATCAAATACATATTTCCAGTAGCTGTCACCGTAGCCGGTTTCACACTTGTAGGTATGGGGAATACTTTAAAGTCAACATTGGACTTCATGATATAAGTCCAAGGGCCTGTAATCTGCATAGCAACACGGCCTGAGATAAAAGCATCTTCTTCATAACCTCGCTCTGGAGAGGAAAGTGTTGCGGAACCATCTTTTAATATATCTTGCCAAAATTGTAAGGCGGCGATCGCACCTGGATTCGCCAAATTCGGACGGTTATTGGTAATAATTTCTCCCCCAGCACTCAATAAAAAAGGGAACCAACTAAAGACAGTCCATTCTCCTTTTCCTAAAGGTAGTAATATTCCGTACTGTTCAGGTTTGCGATCGCCATTCCGGTCTATAGTCAATTTTTTAGCAACTTCTCTCAATTCTTCCCAAGTCTTAGGAGTTTGCCTAATTCCCGCAGCTTGGAAAAGTTTCGGTCGGTAAAAAATCCCTAAATTGGCAGTATAAAGCGGGATTGACCAAAGATGACCATCTAATTTTAATTCCTCCAATATGTTGGGGCTAATTTCCGACTTCAATGGCAATTTGTCTAGCCATGTTTCTAAAGGTTGAATTGCCCCTAGTTCCATAAACTGACCTGTCAATTGAGGATCGAATGACAGAATATCTGGAGGTGCATTTCCCACAACTGCTGTTAATATTTTTGGCAATTGGGGTTGACCTACGAAGATAGATTCCACCTGGATATCAGTATGAGTTTGATTAAATTTATTTACTAATTTGTTAAACACATCCCGATTAACAGGGGGATTGATTGATTGCCATAAACTCAGATGAATTACTCCGTTATTCTTCTGGACTGTCCCCTGACAACCATATAAGAATATCAAAAATATACTCAGAATAATTCCTATCAGCGAAGGCCGCCAAGCAGAATTGGTCAACTGGCGAAAAATTTTTTGAGTTTGGGATTGGAAAAGGGTAATTTTCATGCCAATTTTTAGATTTGTTGGGCATTTATAACTTCACCCTTCTTAAACCACACCGCCGTGTAGTCAATTCGATGAAGGTTAAATTGTTCTCCTCTCAAACGCTCAAACTCATGTAAAGCTTTTTGACAACCATCCCAATGACCGTAGTCATCAACCTGAATCATCCCATTAAGAACAACACTGTCATAAAGATTATTGAAGATATCCATTGTTGATTCATACCAGTCTCCATCAGCGTGCAAAAAGGCAATACTACCTATCTCAGACTTATATTGAGGCAATGTTTGAGCAAATAAACCCTTAACAGGTACAACAATATCTTGGACTTTTAACAATTGACAAATCGATTGTATGTTTTCTGCAATTGGAGCTTTTAAAGTGCCAACTCCAAACCCAGTTTCATTTGCGGGTGTTCCGTTATATATATCTATTTCCGTCGGTTCGGGCATTCCTTCAAAAGTATCACAGGCATAAAGTAGACGTGGGCGCAAGCTGTATCGCTTAATTACGAATGCTAAAAGCGCTGCTGCTCCCCCTTTATAACTTCCACATTCAACAAAGTTTCCGGGAATATCTTCTATACAAATTTTTTTTGCCAGAGAGTAAAGTGAAAATAAACGTATTTCACCCAACAAGGTGTAAGGTCGGATAGCGGTAATAATTTCCAGAAATTCATTTACTGAATCTGTTGATAATTCACTCACATGATAGGTTTGCAAATGCTCTGGTAAACTCCAATTAACATTTGGATCTGGCTGATGTTGGACTGGCTCAATATTCCCGCGCCAAGCAACTCCCACAATTTGCCTTGTTTGATAAATCATTGTGTTCCACCCTTTTTGCTTTAAGTAATCTAAGCCTTGGGCAACATCGGGAGTATTTAAGTTATTAAATAGAATGAAAGCTTCTGTCTCTGCTAATTGTTCGCAGATGATTGCATTATTAAGTGGATTTATAGCTTCATGAGTTCCGTCAATAAAAATCAACGACCACTTACGTTGTAATTGTTCGGCTAACTCCTCTACTTTTTGTGGAATATTACTACTTACTAGATTAACTGAGTCTAGGACACCTGCACATTGCAGAGAGTTAGTTACACTTTCATAAATATCTTCTCTGGCTAATAGAGGATCAATTACATCTAATTGTACTCCTGCTAATGCCATATGACAGACAGACCAACCATACCAACAGCCAATTGCTAAAGCTTTTTTATCCCTAAATTTATGGGCAGTATTATAAAGAATATGTGCTTCATCCCGACTGAGAAATTCTACATCTGTTTCTCTTTTGTCTACATATACGTTATGAGGAATTTCACCTCTTATAGAAGGAAAATCAGAAGCATTTGTATCTTCTACGATCATGTTGGGAAAACATTTATCTGGTTTGATGATTTCAAGCCCAACTGAAACATAATCTCCATCTGCTAATGATATTCTGTCAATAAATTCTATCGTTTCTTTATTCATCATTCATTTTTCCTTAAATGTCATATTTTTTGCGGTAAAACTAGCTGCTAACCCTATGCCTATTGCTATGATGCAGTTTTAGCAGATACAGTTAATGGTCAAGGTTGGTAAATTCGTCAATTATCTGAATATAGTTTTTAATGATGTGGCTAAAATCAAAATTTTCCCTGACATATTCTACAATTTCTTGGCGAAAAGATTTATTTTTCTCAATTAAATCAATAATTGTGTCACAAACAATTTTTTGATTTTCGATGGTAGCATTTGTTAATATATTATCTGGCAACACTCTAATAAATTCTTTGGAGTGTAAGTTAGCACTAGCAGATTCTGAAACAACTACACATAAACCTGCCGCCATCGCTTCTAATACTACAAGCGGTGCAATTTCTCCCTCACTAATTAAAACTAAACAATTATAATCTGTGAGATTAGCATAAACTTGTTCTAAACTCCAGATACCTAGATGTTTTGTTGTGGTTCCTTCTTTAAAATCAGGGTCATCTAAAAGCCCAACAAAATCTAAGTTTAAATTACCATCTATCGTTTCTGCTAGTAATCTCTGCTGTTTTCTCGGTTGAATCCAACCCAAACAAATAGCTTTATTATTTCCTTGGTCTTTAAAATCGATTTTTTGAGTATCAATACCGTTTACTTGCACTGATATGTATCCAGAATAACCTGCTTTCAGAAAAATATCTTTTGTTGGATGAGAAAGGGCAATTATCCCAGGTGCATTTAAGTAATGTTGAAATCCTTGTTTAAAATCGTCCTCCCATTTATCTTGTTTAAAAAAATAACCGTTATGACAGCTAAAACAATACTTCTGTTTTAGGTTTTGATTGAATTGACTAGCAAATTCATAGGCGTTTAAATGGACAAAATCGTAATTATTATTATTGATTGTGTCCATGACTTCCTTGACATTTTTATTATTAAAAATATCTACTTGATGTCCAAGCTTATCTAAAAAATATTTATACTCTTGCATGAGAGTCAATATAGAATTTGATAAGGGAGGTGTTGGAATATAACCTCCAGCAACTAAGGCAATTTTCATGAAAAAATCTCTCTTTTTTAGAAATTATTGCTCAAATATACTATATTTTGTCCGACTGGTAATAAGTCAGAATGAAATGACATATATTTATTCTATAATAGAATACGTTGATTTCATTGTGATATAAATTTTATGGTAGCCTCTACCGCTCCTTCTTTCTTGAGTAGCTTTTTAGAAAATTCATTTGACTTCAAACATCATTTACAATGTTTTTTAAATTTAGATCCAGAAACCATAGAGACAAAGTTAGCAGCAGGACAAGAGCAAATAAAAAACTTAGGGCGCAAAGATTTTAATTGGGAAGAAGCAACTGCTTTCTATCGTGAGAAAGTAGGAGAACTTTACTTGTTTGAATTGGGGGCTTGGCATTTATCAAGTTATGCTTATATTGGTGATATGCTGCGGTTGATTGCAGATTATGCCCAAGGAAGAGTATTAGATTTTGGTGGTGGAATAGGAACTCATGCCCTTGGTGCTGCTCTTTGCCCACAAGTGGATCAAGTAATTTATTATGATATTAATCCGATGAATCGTGATTTTATTCAGTATCGAGCAGAGAAAATGGGACTGGACAAAAAAATAATTTGTACTACTGAAATACCCGCAAAAGAGAAATTTGATACTATTTTGTGTTTCGACGTTTTAGAACATGTGTCAGATCCTAGCCAGCAGTTATTAGAATTTTATCAATCTTTGAATCCTGAAGGTAAAATGATAGTGAATTGGTATTTCTTTAAAGGTTTTAATCAAGAATTTCCTTTTCATTTAGATGATCCTAAAGTAGTAGAAACATTTTTCCATACACTTCAGAGTCAATTTTTAGAGGTTTTTCACCCTTACCTGATTACAACTCGCTGCTACGGGAAGCAGAGTTGAATTTAATTACATATTTTTGGGTGGAGCCATAACGAAACCAAATAACTACGTTGTTTAGGTGAAAAAATGATGTTTATGAAAATACATTAACGACGGGAATGCACCATAAATTATTATTTATTTCTACCCCAATGGGACCGCTAGGTTCAGGATTAGGAGGCGGAGTAGAGTTGACTTTATCTAATATTGCTATAGAGATGCTGCGGCGAGGACATAAATTAGAAATTGTTGCACCGCAAGGGTCTATCAGCAATTCATTACCTATTAGAGAAATTCCCGGTGAACTAATACAGATACCAGCGCAAAATCAGAGTCGTAGCGATCCAATTTTGCTGTATAAAAATTCTGTTTTGGCAAATATGTGGGATTATGCTCGGCAAGCGCAAGCAGATTATGATTTGATTGTGAATTTTGCTTATGATTGGTTGCCACTGTATTTAACACCATTTTTTGACTGTGCGATCGCACATTTGATCAGCATGGGTTCTTTGACAGATGCAATGGATCAGATTATTGAACAAGTAGCAATCAATTTTCCGGGTAGTATCGGTGTTCACAGCCAAACACAGGCGGCTACTTTCACATTTGCAGAACGGTGTATTTGTCTGTTAAATGGCATGGATTTATCTGTTTATCAATTTTGTCAAAAACCAACTCAGAGCTTGGCGTGGGTAGGTAGGATAGCTCATGAAAAAGGGCTAGAAGATGCAGTAGCAGCAGCAGAAATCACCGGCATTACGCTGAAAATATTCGGGTTAAAACAGGATGTATCTTACTGGGAGAAAATTTGTCAAGAATACCCTGATGCACCGATAGAATATATGGGCTTTTTACCTACTGTAGAGTTACAACAACAATTAGGTAAATGTCTAGCCTTATTAGTAACTCCCCGTTGGGTAGAAGCTTTTGGTAATGTTGCAATTGAAGCTTTAGCTTGTGGAGTGCCTGTAATTGCTTATTGTCGGGGTGGTTTGACAGAAATTATCCAAGAAGGGAAAACTGGTTTTTTGGTACAACCTGATAGTGTCCAAGGTTTGGTAGAAGCGATTAAGCATTTAGATGAAATTGATCGCCAAGCTTGTCGCCAACAAGCAGAAACTCTGTACTCTTTAGAAGCTATGGGCGATCGCACCCAAGAGTGGTTTCAAAAAATTCTGAGAAACTGATATAGTACTAATCTTGTTTAACTGAGATATTACCATTACAACTAACGGGAGTTACCAATGCAGCCATCAAACGTTGAAATTAATCAAGAGTTCTGGAACAATTATGCCCAAAAATGGGATAAATCTCAAGTTGTTCTAGGTAATCAAAAAATTACAGATGATGAAAGAGATAATTACGTCAATTATTTAGGTGATGAATGGGCGACAGTAGAAGATGCAGTTAACGTTGTGAGTGAGTATATTACACCATTTATTTCTCAAGACAGTACAGTTGCAGAAATAGGTGTTGGTGGTGGTAGGATTGCCGCCAAAGTAGTTAAAAACGTAAAAAAATTATACTGTTTCGACATAGCACAAGAAATGCTAGATAAGGCTGAATCAGCGCTTATAGAATATCCTCAAATAGAGTTTCATTTAATTAAAAATTCTCACTTTGAACCAGAGTTTAGCGAAAAATTTGATTTTGTCTATTCTTTCGATGTCTTTGTACATTTAGATTTACAAACAATTTGGAAATACTTAAATGGTATTTACAAAACTCTCAAGTCAGGTGGAAAAGCTTTTATTCATACCACTAATATAACTACACCAAATGGTTGGGCAAGGTTTGCTGCATACGATAATGACGAAGTGTTGTATCAACCCACTTCACCAGAAGCAATTAAGTGGTTAATAGAAAAGGCGCAAATGACAGTAATTCAAGAGTCTAGCCCAAATGGAAAAAACTTTTATTTAGATCGGGATTATTTAGTTGTAATCCAGAAGTAGATTAATATTTGAAACTAATCTGGATGATAATCTAAAGTTACAATATTTGCGCTCAACTATGATGCGTAGCTTGCCGCCGTAGGCATCGCTAATATCCCCGCATCACCATCTAAAGTTGCTTCTACACCCACCGGCAAAGCTGCATTGGGAGTATCATGACCAAAAGGCAGATTAGAGACAATGGGAATACCCAAATCACCCAGGCGATCGCGCAATACTTCTTCTACACTAAAGCTAGGTACAGTTGGCGGCGCTTCACAGCGAGTAAAACCGCCCAAAGCAATACCGCTGACTTTAGCCAAAGCACCCGTTAAACGCCACTGTGTCAGCATCCTGTCGATGCGATAAGGTGCCTCTGTAACATCTTCCAATGCCAGAATTACACCATCAAGATGTGGCTGTAGTGGTGTAGCTAAAAGGTGAGTAGCTACCGTTAGATTACCTACTAATAAAGTACCAGTAACCACACCACCGCCCCAACCGCAACCTTTGAGTGGGGCGAGAGGACGACCTTCTAGCGAGTCGAATAATCGGTCAATTGACCAATCTGGTTCATCTGCCAAAGTCGTCATTACCGAACCGTGAACGCTGCAAATCCCTGCTGTATAAAGACTCCACAACAGAGATGTGATATCAGAAAAACCAATCAACCACTTGGGAAGTGTTGAGTTTCGTTGCCAATTCCAATCTTCTAAAATACGGGTGCTGCCAAAACCGCCTCTGGCGCAAAGGATACCACGACATTCAGGATCTTGCCATGCTGTTGCTAGTTGGTGACGGCGGATTTCATCTTTTCCTGCAAGATAACCCCACTTGTCATCTATCTGAGGACTGATTTTTATAATATAACCACGCGATCGCCAAATTTCTACACTCCGCCCAAATATCTCAAATTCTCGCAAAGCACCACTAGGGGCAATTACTCGTAACAAGTCACCGGGTTTCAGGGGCGGTGGTAAGATTTTGGATGGCATGAAAAAAGTTAGGAGTTAAGAATACAGACTATAACCCATAATTCCGATAAAATTTTGTTGAATTATTTTCCAAGCGATCGCTCTTTAAATACCCTTTTGTTGAAAAATATCGATTTGTTCGACTGCTGGACATGAACATCCATGTACAACTAAATTGTTACTTATAAAAGTCCCATAGCCCTCATTCGTATAGCAAATGAAGAGGCTGGAGCCTGAACTTTCGCTTGTTGTGCTTGTTCCCATTCAGCGCGAATCTCATTGTCAATCTCGTCTTGATGGTCAAAGTAATATCCCATCGCTGCGTAGGCTTCAGCAGGGTATAAGTAAGGATGCTGGCGGCACATCTCTTCAACCGACCAGCCATAGGCCATATAATCCATTACAAGTTGAGCGACTCGAATACGAGGCAGTCTTTGTAAGCGAGCAGCCTGACTCTGTAGTTTCTCTATGTGAGGGTAAGTAATTTCAAAGGTCATAGCAGTCTTATGAGCTATTGAAAACTCAAATTTAACATAGACTAATCCTTTCAATTTGGTAAACCCTCTACCCGCATCAAATCTAATTCCCGTTCAAAGATTTCATCAATTGGCAACATTTGACCATCGAGAGTCATAAATTTATGGTCTTTTGTTGCTCGAATCATTGAACCATCTTCTAAACAATATTCAAATACTTCTTGTTGTCCGCGATCGTGCCACTGTGCTACAGGTTGCGTGTAAATATTCCCATTATTATCAACGCTGTATACAGTACATTCAATCCGTTTTTCGACAATTTCACCAATCGGCATTAATCCATATTCTACTGTCAATATTTCCGTGTCATAGCTTAAACAATATTCAGCAAAATTTAGCATTTGCTCAAATAATTCATCCGCAACTTTTTTCTGAACGCCATTTTTCGCTGCGCCATCAACGAATTTTTCTCGCTGCTTTTGCATCTCAGAAACTTTCTTTTTACCCATCGCTCGGCGCAGCAAATCAGCTTGTCCTAGAGAATATCCAGCCATATCCTGAGCAATTTTCATGATTTGCTCTTGATAGACCATAATTCCATAAGTTTCATCTAATATTGGTTCTAGAATAGTGTGTTGATAATCAATCTTTTCTCGCCCGTGTTTGCGGTTAATAAACTTAGGAATCAGTCCCGCATCTAATGGCCCCGGTCGATAAAGTGCCAAAATTGAAGAAATATCTTCTATATTAGAAGGCTTCAAATCTCGCACTATCTGACGCATCCCAGAAGATTCTAATTGAAATATTCCTTCTAATTCACCCGCTTCTAAAAGTTCATAAGTTTTTTGTACATCTTTTGGTAGAGTGCTATGTTCGCCTTTAGCTAATATCCTTTGGGCTTTTCTTTCATCGCGGGGAATTTCATCAGGATCAACCCGATATCCTCTCGTTTCTTGAATTAAATCAACGGTCTTTTGAATCAGCGTCAGGTTCCGTAAACCCAGAAAATCCATTTTCAACAAACCCATTGATTCCAGGTCTTCCATGAAATACTGGGTAATCACAGAACCGTCATTATTCTTCTGTAACGGGACAATTTCATCCAGTGGATCGGCAGAAATCACTACACCTGCTGCATGAACTCCAAAGGTTTTGTTAGTTCCTTCAATTCGCATCGCCATATCAAGCCAGTGGCGAACATGGGGTTCTTTATCATATTTCTCTTTAAATTCTGGTTCTGGAGTTTCATTAGAAATCATCACCTTGAGTTTCGTTGGTTTCCCCCGCACCACAGGAATTAGTTTCGCCATTTTGTCAGCTTCCCCGTAGGGAATATTTAATACTCTGGCGACATCTTTCAAAACTGCTTTAGAAGTTAGGCGGTTAAAAGTGATAATTTGGGCAACTCTATCTGCACCATATTTATTAGTTACATATTCAATAACTTTATCCCGTTGTTCAATACAGAAATCTGTATCAATATCGGGCATGGATTTACGTTCGGGGTTCAAAAAACGCTCGAATAGTAGCCCATGATGTACAGGATCAATATTAGTAATTCGCATCGCATAGGCAACTAACGAACCAGCCGCCGAACCCCGACCGGGGCCAACAGGAATGTTATTATCTCTAGCAAATTTGATGTAGTCCCATACAACTAAAAAGTATTTGGAAAAACCCATTTGCTGAATCATTTTCAGTTCATATTCCAATCTTTCTTTATAGACAGAATCAACTTCCTGGCGGGATTTACGATTTAATCGTTCTAAAAGTCCGCTCCATGCAATATCTTCGGCGTAAGTCTCAGCAGTATGACCAGAGGGAATGGGGGGAGTAGGAATCTGAGGCTCACCCATAATATGATAAGGCTCGACTTTATCGGCAACCTCTTCAGTGGTGGCGATCGCAACTTCAATCACTTCATCCGGCAAATGGTCACGAAATAGCTGCCTCATCTCCTCACCAGATTTGAGATATTCTGTACCGCTATAACGCATCCGCTTGTCTTCAATAATTAGCTTGCCAGTTTGAATACATAACAAAGCATCATGGGCTTCAACGTCAAAACAAGAAATAAAATGAGAATCATTGGTAGCAATAAATTTAATATTTAGTTCCCGCGCAATTTTAATGATTTCAACATTCACAATCCGGTCTTCTTGAGAGCCGTGATCTTGAATTTCTAAATAATAATCATCACCAAATACATCTTTATACCACTGAGCAACTTTCCGGGCTGCATCTGGTCTACCACTGAGAATTGCTTGGGGAACTTCTCCACCCAAGCAAGCACTGGTGACAATCAAGCCTTCATGATATTGTTTGAGTAAATCTTTATTAATACAAGGACGAGAAAAAATTCCTTTACCTTGAACACCTTGAAGGTGAGAAATTGTAGTTAATTTGACTAAATGTTTGTAACCTTGAGTATTTTTAGCTAAAACGACTTGATGATATTTCGGACGGCGTTCTTGTTTTTCAATGTCGCCGTTAATTATATACATTTCATTGCCGATAATCGGCTTAATATTTTGACTACGGCAGATTTTGATCAATTCAACCGCCCCATACATGACACCATGATCAGTAAGGGCGATCGCTTTCATTCCCAGTGCGATCGCTCGATCCACCAACTCTGGTAGCTGACTTGCTCCATCGAGCAGACTATAGTCACTGTGAATATGTAAAGGGACAAAGGACATAAGCAATTTAAAATTCAAAATTAAGAAATACAACCACCGCAAGCATTAGAGCTAGTGATAGTGTACAGTTTCAATGCTAATCAGCTGATCTCTAGGGGTCTACCCAATAGCACACCCTTTCGAGCCGGATTTTGCAAAGCAACGGAATCTTAGATTAACTTGTTTGCGAAATTTTCACTTCCGAAAGTGAAGTTTTAATAGTTACAGCAGTTAACCAGTATTTAGCTAATGAGTCAAACAGAGAGTACTACTTCGCCTGAAACCAAAGCTAGCCCTTGGTGGCAGCGTATCCCTCTCACCTTGCAAATTGTCATCGCTCTGATAGCCGCAGTCAGCGTCGGAATTGCCCTTGGTGCGGGGAATCCTAATCCCAGCAATGCCACCTTAATCAACAATTTAGCAATTCCGGCTGAGTTAGTGCTAAAGGCTCTCCGCGCCTTGGCTACACCCCTGATTTTGGTAGCGGTGCTGCATACTTTGATGACTACCAACATCCCCGGTACAGCCGGACGGCGGCTGGCAGTGCTGCTTTTAACCAACACTACCGTAGCTATTTTAATAGGACTTTTTGTAGCAAATGTCCTGCGTCCGGGGACTTGGGGCAATGTAGCTACCTCAATAAATACAGAAATAGCTCCTCAAAGTCTTGACCCTTGGGGAATACTCAAAGATGCTGTACCCGAAGCTATCCTGAAGCCGTTAGTTGATAACAATGTTATCCAACTAATTGTTATTGCCCTAAGTTTTGGCATCGTCCTGCGGGGATTAAAATCGGAACAAATTGCTCAAGGGAAGAAGGGATACCAGTCGATAGAGGATGTCATCGGGATTTTGTTTGAGGCGGTAGTCCACGTCCTCAACTGGGTAATTGCCTTAGTACCTTTGGCAGTATTTGGGATTGTAGCGAAAACTGTGGCTATGCAAGGTTTTGCACCATTTAAATCTTTAGGTGCATTTATTGTGGCGGTGCTGTTAGCGCTGGGATTGCAAGCGTGCTACTACCTCACCAGAGTAAAATTCGGTTCTTGGGTACATCCGCTAAAATTCCTAGCTGGCGGTTCTAATGCCTTTTTAACAGCTTTCTCAACTTCTTCCTCAGCGGCTACAATGCCCGTAACCTTTGAAGTTTTACAAACAAAAATCGGTTTAAGGGAATCTTCTGCTGCTTTGGGGGCATTAGTCGGGGCAAATTTCAATAATGATGGCACTGCCCTCTATGAAGCAATGTCTGCGCTGTATATTTCCCAACTGATTGGCCAACATCTGAGTCTAGGACAGCAGTTAATTGTCATCCTCACCTCGATTTTTGCATCCGTAGGCGCGGCGAATATTCCCAATGCTGGACTGGTAACGATGACACTGGTGTTTACTTCTGTAGGCTTACCTACCCAGTACATTGCTTTGCTAGTTACTGTAGACTGGTTTCTCGATCGCTGTCGCACTGCGATTAATGTCATGGGAGATATGACTGTCAGTGCTTTACTTGACGGCAAAAAGCCACATTCATTAGACGAGGCTTAGTTTGCCAGCTTTTAATTGAGTGCGGCAGCTTTCGGAGTATCTAATGCTGTTGAGGCCCCTTGGCATCGCATTCTTTAGCCCAGCAACGTTCTAGAAGTTGGAGACGCCAGATCAATGCAAAACGATGAGGATTCAATACTAATTTAGTATCACTACTAAATAAAGGTTGATTCAGATACAGCCAAAGGGGAAATTTAGTTTTGGTGTGTTTTGGAGTCATAAGAACAACAAAATATTATAAAAGTTTAGTGGGAAATAGTTGGCATTCTGTCTAAGAACTGCCTGATACTGTTTTTCTAGTTAAAGGTTACACTGCGCTTTTGCAATTGTCTTGACGGCAATTGCGGAATTTTAGTAAGTTAATTTATGTTGTTTCCGCTTTAATACTGAAATTCCACGCGCCATTTTTCTGATTTCACATCCGGTGAAAAGTCAGATCATTTCACAACATTCCTCCTACAGATACGTTGTTAAGGGCGTACACCTGTTGCAAAGATTTTTGGAAGAGATCGCATTGCCATCCAAATTTTAACTCGATAGCCTGTTAGGAATTATGATCTTCAAAAGACTTATGATTTATATTACAAGCCTACTTGCACAGTAACCTTAGCATTGCTGGTAAGTTCATCATCGCTGACGGTATATTTAAAACTAGCTGCACCACTAAACCCGGTAGTTGGGGTAAACGTGATGATAACTTTACTATCACGCTGGAAAGACCAACGGGAAGACTTTGCGATCGCAAAACCATTGTTGCCATCGAGGTCAGAGAGGTTGAAAACTGCTGGATTAGATGATGATGAGAGCGATGTCTACGACGGGCTACGCCTTTTTATCGCCAGACAGCCAATCATAGTAATTTATCAAATAAAAGAAACGATGCAACTAAGTTGCGAGTCCATGCAACTAAGGTGCGAGTCCATGCAACTTAGTTGCGAGTCCATGCAACTAAGGTGCGAGTCCATGCAACTAAGGTGCGAGTCCATGCAACTAAGGTGCGAGTCCATGCAACTTAGTTGTGAGTCCATGCAACTAAGGTGCGAGTCCATGCAACTTAGTTGCAAGAGGTTATTGTCATTGACTGTTAGGAATGTGGATTAAATAAAGTGCAAAAGTAGGGTGTGTTAGCGGAGCGTAACGCACCATTCCAAGTTAAATAAGAATTGCACGTTATTAAATTTGCGTTCCTTAGTGTGCCATTAGCAGGGGTTAGTGAAGTGACTGAAGCTTAGTGTATCACCCCAGCATCTTGCTCTTGATTCCTCTGAATTATAGATTTTGCTCCGATCCCACCGTCACTACTCGCCGAATTTCGTCACTGCGAAACCCGATCGCCATTGGACGACGTACCCCTGCTAGCGCCACCACGTCGTACAATTCCAGTACCACCCCCTCCATTCGCAGGGAATGGACAATATCGCCGCTCCTCAAGTCAATCACTAGTAACCCACAGCGAGGTTCGACGTTTTTCTGTTGCAATTTATCGTCTAGGGGCAAGCCGCTGAAGGTCTTGTTATGCCTGGGTTGAGAAATTCCCACTATTGCAAAGTCACCATGAAATGCACAACCGCGCAGATATCCTGGACAGAAGGCGACTGGTTCAAAGACTCCCCGCTTTAAGTCGGCAAAGCCAAACTCTCCCGCGCCTGAGTTGAGTAGCCAGAGTTTTTCTTGATGCCAGCGAGGAGAGTGGGGCATAGATAGCCCCCGCAACACAATTTCATTGCTTTCTACGTCAATGACACAGCCCCCATTTGCCCGATGCTCTCGCCAACCTTCTGCTACGTCCGATTGGCTGACAGCAGTGACATATTTGGCTTTTCCTGACTGCATTGCCAACCCATTTAGGTGACATCTATCTTCCGCCGCCAGCTTGCTGATAAAGGTTGGTTGCCACACGGGAACAAAACTATGGGTTTCGCTGACTGCTCCCAAACAACTAAATAAAGTATTGACAAATACTAACTTTTGTGGATTTGAATTTTTATCTTCTGTTTTAGTCAACGCGATATCGTGAATATCCAAATCTCCTGTCACATAACCCACCTGGGGCAAATAAAGAGCATCATAGCCTTGGTGGTTTTGTCCGGGTTGGATGATGTTTTCAAATCGCCACAGTTGGTACAGGGAACTCATGTAAAGGCTGTTGTCATTGGCATATAATCCCATGCACCGTTCAAAGCTGCGTTCAAATACGGACAATTTGCCGTTTGGTTGCAAACCGATGAAGAACAACTTTCCCGCTTGATAGGTAGTGAAGGATAGACTAAGGTTTTGCTCATACAGCCAAGCGGTGAACTGGCGAGAAGCATTAAGTTCTAGAGATGGTTTAATAGTGCTGTCACTGGAATTCACTTGGCTTAGACTCCTTAATAACTCTAGTGTTGGGTCGGTGAGAATTTCGCCGCAGGGCACAAATAACCTTGACTCGATACTCCTACGTTGGGTTGTTGCTATTGCATTCCCTAGCAACTTTATCTCAAAGAAGCCGCTATTCTTCCTACAGCAGCACAAGCCCTAAAATGGTACACTACATCCATGCTAGGGGTGCCTACATAACCAGGCTGAGATCACACCCTTAACACCTGAGTCTGGGTAATACCAGCGGAGGGAAGCTGTTTATTGAGGATTTTAATATGCGGACAGAATGGGTTACTAAGCGGCGTGGACACAGTAATGTATCTCAAATGCACTACGCCCGCCAAGGTGTTATCACCGAAGAAATGCAATATGTCGCCCAGAGGGAAAACCTTCCAGCCGAACTGATTCGTGAGGAAGTAGCGCGGGGACGAATGATTATCCCAGCTAATATTAATCACACTAACTTAGAGCCGATGTGTATTGGCATCGCTTCTAAATGTAAGGTAAATGCTAACATCGGCGCTTCTCCCAATTCTTCTAATCTTCAGGAAGAAGTTGATAAACTACACCTGTCGGTGAAGTACGGTGCTGATACCGTGATGGACTTATCTACAGGTGGCGGTAATTTGGATGAAATTCGCACCGCCATCATTAAGGCTTCGCCTGTTCCCATTGGTACGGTGCCAGTATACCAAGCTTTAGAAAGTGTTCACGGCACAATTGAGAACCTGACTGCTGATGATTTTCTGCATATCATCGAAAAGCACGCCCAGCAAGGAGTAGACTATCAAACTATCCATGCTGGGATTTTGATTGAGCATTTGCCCTTGGTGAGAAACCGGATCACTGGTATTGTCTCTCGCGGTGGCGGTATTTTGGCGCGGTGGATGTTGCATCACCATAAACAAAACCCGCTTTACACTCACTTCCAAGATATCATTGAGATTTTCAAGAAGTACGATGTCTCCTTCAGTTTAGGAGATTCCTTGCGTCCTGGATGTACACATGATGCCTCAGATGAAGCACAATTAGCTGAATTGAAAACCCTTGGACAGCTAACTCGCAAAGCCTGGGAAGATGATGTACAGGTGATGGTGGAAGGGCCTGGACACGTCCCAATGGATCAAATTGAGTTCAATGTCCGCAAGCAAATGGAAGAGTGTTCGGAAGCACCTTTCTATGTGTTGGGGCCATTAGTGACAGATATTGCTCCTGGTTATGACCATATCACTTCAGCGATCGGGGCTGCAATGGCTGGATGGTACGGTACAGCAATGTTGTGTTATGTAACACCTAAAGAACATTTGGGTTTACCAAATGCCGAAGATGTCAGGAATGGGTTGATTGCTTACAAGATAGCAGCTCATGCGGCGGATATTGCTAGACATCGCCCAGGTGCAAGAGATAGAGACGATGAACTTTCTAAGGCGCGTTACAACTTCGATTGGAACCGTCAGTTTGAATTATCACTTGACCCAGAAAGAGCTAAGGAATACCACGACGAAACTCTGCCAGCAGACATCTATAAAACTGCTGAGTTTTGTTCGATGTGTGGGCCTAAGTTCTGCCCAATGCAAACTAAAGTTGATGCTGATGCGCTGACAGAATTAGAGAAGTTCTTGGCGAAAGAGGCTGTGACTCAAGGCTAAGGCATAGTTTTGTACGGTGTGTTATGCCGTAGGCTAACGCACCATCCCAAATTTTCGGTGCGTTATGCAGAACCCTTGTAGAGACGCGAAATTTCGCGTCTCTACATTCATTATCGGAGATGTCTATTGGCTTAAAACCCAATTTCAATGGTCAAGCTGCGAATCTTTCCTGTATCTACATTAGCCTTATCTGCCACTTCTAGAGTCCAAGTTCCTTGGGGACTTTTACCTTTAAAAGCAGCAAGTTTAGGACTGTTCACCTCGTCGTAGGTTGTTTTGATGTTATCTGTAGCTCCGCCCTGGCGATCGTGCAGAATTACAGGAAGTACGCCTATTTGTACTGGGGGGAGAAGAGTAACTACAAGATCCCCAATATATGTATGCTCGATGTCTACATTAATTTTGATGGACTTCACAAGACTGGTATTAGCGATCGCCAACGACAATGTTGATGTCTGCAAGTCGTTAATTGGGATATCTTGCACTGCCTTGAATATGCTACTGGGCGATGGTTGAGGTGGCTTGGCCAATTCTACAGCTTTCAGAGCATTGATCCGACCGTAACCGTAAAAAGGGCTACGACCATTGGCATCATATCTACCTCCAGCTTGATCAATGCGATCGCTAGAGCGTTTAATGATGTCTCGCACTTCATCCCAACGCAGATTCGGGTTGCTGGCAATAATCAAGGCTACCACACCAGCTGCACCTGGACAGGAGCTAGAAGTTCCGCCAAATTCGTTCGTGTAGTTGCCTCCAAAGTCACCCAAACTTAGATTACTCGAATTATAACCAACTAAACCAGAGCGATCGGTTGTCCAAATTCCAGGGGTTTGAGAACTGTTGCCATTATTGCTAGGGAAGGTGCACCAGACGGCTTGACCAAAGTCGCTGTAAGCGCTTCTTGTACCAAAGTCGTTACAAGCTGCCACAGCAATTACCTTTTGATAACTGGCGTAGCCGTCATTATCTACGCTTTCGTTACCATTGCCAGCCGCGAATAAAATTACACAGCCTTTGCCATTGCGTCCCTGATTAATTGCAAAGTCTATGGCAAGCCGTGTGGAGTCAGGCAGAGGCACCTTCTGGTTATGTACAGGATCGTTTGGCTCAAACCAAGTGCCATCTGCTGGACCCCAGCTGCAAGAGATGACATCAGCACCATTTTGAGCCGCCCAAATAAAAGCATCTGCTTCATCCTGCGATCCTAGTGCCGAAGCTAAACGAATCGGCATGAGCTTTGCACCCGGTGCAACACCAGATGCACCAAAGTTGCCGTTTGCACAAGCTACTCCTGCACAGGCTGTGCCGTGGTTATTGTCGTTTCCTGGTCTGGGATCGTTAGTTTTACGTGTGACATCACGCGGGGCAACTATCTTTCCAGATGAACGGAACTCTTCATGGTCGAGATCCATACCGTCGTCAATAATTGCAATAATCGTTCCTGTGCCATTGCTCAATTTCCAAGCTGCCTCAACGTTGGCATGGGCGTTAATTACCTTACCATTTATTGTTGTTTGCTTGAGGTGCCACTGTTGCGGGAAAACTTGCCGTTTGCGGACTTCACGCACTAATTCAGGATGGCACAGTTCAACTGATTGCTCATTCAAAAGTCTCTCGGCGATGTCAAAGACGGCTATACCAGTATTTGCAGGTGCACTGACAAAGAAAGCATTTCGTGCATACTCAAGTTGGCGTTTAATTGTTAAGCCGTAACGTCCTAAGACCTCTTGGTAAACCATTAACTCCTCGTCATCATCAAATTTAACAAAGAGGTTTTCAGTGTAGATTACAGGCTGTCTTGACTGGGGATCGACAAGAACACGTCCGGCAAATTGGACTTCAGACTCTTGGCTGAGAATTTCGCGGGCGCGATCGCGCAAAGTAGTATCCTGAGTTGGAACTTTAACTCGTAAAATTTCTACACCTGCTTGCCGAAACCGCGTTGCTAGCTCAAATTGATTAAGGATGCTGCGAGATGCGGATGACACAGGTGCGACTTCAAACGGTCTTTCAGCAATCAAGGCGCTGCGGTTTTCGGTACGCACTACAACGTGTTCATTACTGATAACAAGTTCATACTGTTGACCATTCTCTCCACCATAGCAAACGTGAACCATAACTTAATCTCCTGGAATATTGAAGTGAAATTATCTTGAAAATTAGGTATTAAACTGACGTTGAACCTTGTCGATTTTCAAACCTTGAGTAGTGTAAGCATTTTGCCCACACTACCAACCTACGGTGTACATACAAGTCATACCATTTCACGAAAACCTTGATACACATAGATTTCTCGTAGGGGCATGGCATTGCCATGCCCTTACCAACGTATTTGTATCATTATTAAAGTGAAATGGTATCAGATGTCTTTTCATCCTTTTCTATTACCTGCTTTAATCTTTCCTTGCAAAAGCTACCGTGTACACACAAATCTTTTAAAGTTACTGTGTAACGTCGGGTAAATTAATTTTTGCAAGTCGATGCATCAAAGGTGTAAGTCGATGCATCAAAGGTGCAAGTCGATACAACAAAGGTGTAAGTCGATACAACAAAGGTGTAAGTCGATGCAACAAAGGTGTAAGTCGATGCAACAAAGATGCAGGTCGATACAACAAAGATGCAGGTCGATATAACAAAGATGCAGGTCAAAAGGCTTGTGTGTACACTGTAGCTACTACTAGCAGAGAGCAAGATGCTCTCACTACTTTTAAAAACCTATGGTTCTCAAAATAGATGTGGTTTAGTTCATAGATGCCTTTGATTTCATGTGCTATATCTGTATTACGACACCAAAAAACAAGCTTAGACAGATTTTAATCTTAAAAGGTTTATACAAGTCTTCGATTTATCTTTCCAGAAAAAAGGAGATTGAAAGTCAGGTTGCTTTACAAATATTCACCATCGCGCCTCTTGGAAAGATTTGTATTTCATGCCACTGAAAAACGCTGTAACATCGTTACAACTTGAGAAGGATGATTTATTTTCCGGCTGAGTATTTTCTACAGATGTATTCTCTACACCTGATTGCTGAAGTGAAATTCCAAAAAGACTATTTTTCTGATTATCCTCAAGAAATTCGCGTTGGCAGCGATGCCTACGGCGGGCTACGCCTACGCACTGCTGTATGCTATACTCGCAAGCCTGGGTACTATGCAGTGCATTACAAGCAACCTAACACAGTGGCATCAGGAGCAATTTTCCAACTTAACGACGGTGCAATCGCAGTTTTTTTAGGCGAACCCAATCAATCAGAGTCGGATACACTAAGTCCGATTTACACAATAGAACCCAATAATTTGCTAGCAGTACCAACTGGACTGGTTTTCATTCGCTTTGCTGAAGGCGTTGATGTGGAGTCTCAGCGCGAGGTGATCAATCAAGCAGGTTACGAAGTAGAGCAAAGCCTTGACTATGCGCCTCAAGCTGCATGGTTGCGTGCACAATCAGGTAATATTGTCGATGCGATCGCTGGTATTTCTCAATTAGAAGCAATACCTAACGTTGAGAATGTCGAACTTCAAATGCTTATGGAAAGAGATTTGAGGTAGTACGGTAAAAGGGAAAAGTATAAGCGCGGACTTTCACACCTGCTTGCACCAGCAGCGCCGCCACCACCGAAGAATCGAGTCCGCCAGAGAGAAACACCCCAACAGGCTCATCTTTTAAATCGGCAATCTGTCGCCCAATGGAGTCTTTCAGGAGAGTTTGCAATTGGGTAATTGCAATTGGGATGCAAACCAAATCACTTGTCCTTGCACAGTCCAGTACAAAGGCACCTTTCCAAAAGGTTCTCTTCCCAAAATTAGGCAGTTGTTTTCCTGTAGACTTACCCAAGCATCGGGCGAAGTGGATAGTCCTGACGCTGAGATGGCAGCAATTTGATTTTGCTGCGGTAGAAAATTTCCATCTAGCCCTGTATAACCAACATTCCAGACGGGATGCAGATAATTTTCCTCTGGAGAAAACTGATTTATCGGTGTAGTCTTGTGCAATTTCTCAACATTATTTAACAACGCTTCTAACTCGCGTTGAACGCCGTAACCCCAATAGCCAAGAAAGTGATGTGTGATGTTGCCCATCTGCACTACTTAACTTCAAAGGTTTCATCACTAATCGGCCTACCTTCCAAGAACATTTGCACCTTCCAATTGCCAACGGTTGCAGTCGGGTTAATGATGTAGCTACACTGGGTATCCCAAATAGACGTATTAATTTCGCGGGTTTCATAGCGGTTTTGCTTGACAATTTGACCGCTTGGGTCAATCCAATTGCAAGAGAGAGCCAGCTTTTTACCCACGGGTGCATCCTTCAAGGTGACACGGTAAGAAACTTCTGGATTGGTTTGGCGGGAAATTGTCTTCAAGTCGTTGCCATTATTTTCTACCAAAGTGATACGGTCTTGTTGAGCAGAAACACGAGAGAGTACAGAATTCTGTTGCTGCGTAAAAAATATTGTAGATGCGATGACTACCAATACAACTGCCACCACTCCCGAAGCAATCCATCAATTCCGGCGTTGTTGCACCTCCAATGCTTGACGACGATTTAACTGAATCAGTGCTTCACCTAGTAACTCTGGCGGTAAATTCAACTCTTGTAAAATTTCTCTAACCTGCTGTTGGTCTAGTTCCGCGTCCCGCCGCACTTGCAGCCCCCTACTTCCGTGACTATTTGTGCTAATTGTTCTTGAGTCAATCGCTGCGTCATAGCTTAACTCCTGTTAAAAAACTTTATGGCGGTTCTTGATTATGTGCAATACAAAGAGTGTTTGGGCAGTCAGAATAACTCTAGATTTGGGTGGATCTCACCTTTGTAGGTACATGATAAGCTACAAATTAAAGTTATTGCTTTTCGGATTATCGAGAGCAAGAAATAGTCGGTTCACTAAACTTTGAAACCCAAAATTTTAGAGCGTAAAATAACTATCGATTGTGTGTCCGAGAAGATCAAGTTATTTATTGACACATTTATCGAGGGTATGGGCACAACTGTTTAGCCATTAGACATCTCCGATAATGAATGTAGAGACGCGTTAGCGTAGCGGGACGAAGTACAATTTCGCGTCTCTACAAGGGTTCTGCATAACGCATATTTAATTTCTGGAGATGTCTATTGCGATGCGATCGCCATTTAAACCATGTCTACCTTGAGAAGCGGTCAAATGAGTAGCCATGCAGAAAGTTAATTAACCAAATTCTCCATCTCGCTTTTTGTATCGAAACATTAAGGAATATTGCATTTCAGGAGAAACCTGAAAGCAAAGTGCTAAATCACCCAAAAGACCGTGGTAGTATACTCTCGGTAAATGTAAAGATTGGGAGAAAGACCTTTGACACTACGGGTTGCTGTTATTGGGTCAGGCCCTGCTGGTTCATCTGCTGCTGAAACACTGGCTGCCTCTGGGATTGAAACCTACCTGTTTGAGCGAAAGCTAGACAATGCGAAGCCTTGCGGGGGTGCAATTCCCCTATGCATGGTGGGTGAGTTTGACCTACCACCAGAGATTATCGATCGCCGGGTACGGAAGATGAAAATGATTTCGCCTTCTAACCGCGAAGTTGATATCAATCTGGTAAATGAAGATGAGTATATAGGAATGTGCCGCCGGGAAGTGCTAGATGGCTTTTTGCGCGATCGGGCGGCAAAAGTAGGCGCAAATTTAATTAATGCCACTGTTCATAAACTCGATATACCAGGAAACAATACTGACCCCTATACCATCCATTACGTTGACCATACAGCAGAAGGTGCACAGGGTATTGCCAAAACCCTGAAAGTGGATCTGATCGTTGGTGCAGATGGGGCTAATTCCCGCGTAGCCAAAGAAATGGATGCTGGGGATTATAATTATGCGATCGCTTTCCAAGAGCGAATTCGCTTACCCGAAGACAAAATGGCCTACTATAACGATCTCGCCGAAATGTATGTCGGTGATGACGTTTCTACTGACTTCTACGCTTGGGTTTTTCCCAAACATGACCACGTAGCTGTCGGTACAGGCACAATGCACGTCAATAAAGCCAGCATCAAACAGTTACAAGCGGGTATCCGCGCTCGTGCTTCTGAGAAACTGGCAGGCGGTAAAATCATCAAAGTAGAAGCGCACCCCATTCCTGAACATCCCCGTCCCCGTCGGGTTGTTGGTCGCATAGCTTTGGTCGGAGATGCTGCTGGTTACGTTACCAAATCCTCTGGCGAAGGTATTTATTTTGCCGCTAAATCTGGGCGGATGTGTGCTGAAACCATTGTAGAAATGTCTAACAGTGGTAGCCGTATTCCTACCGAAAATGACCTCAAGGTTTATTTGAAGCGTTGGGATAAAAGATACGGACTCACTTACAAAGTGCTGGACATTCTGCAAAGTGTATTCTATCGTTCCAACGCCACCCGCGAGGCGTTTGTGGAAATGTGCGATGACCTCGATGTACAACGGCTGACATTCGATAGCTATTTGTATAAGACGGTTGTTCCAGCTAATCCCATCACCCAATTAAAAATTACTGCCAAAACTCTTGGTAGCCTAATTCGGGGTAATGCCCTCGCACCTTAAGGGACTTTTAAATGAAAGGGAAAAGGTTAAAGGGGAAGGGGTAAAGGTAAATTTAAACCCTTTCCCCCTTCCCCCTTCCCCTTTCCCCCTTAACCAAAAACTATTGGAACGCTTCCTACCCCACAAAATTTGATAATTTTAGGAGTTACGCACTATACAAATTAACCTTGATGTGAATTAACGAAAATAGGTCGTTTCAGGCTTTTATTAATTATCCTTATGATCGTAAATAGACCACGTTGTAGGGGTTTAGCAATTCTAAACCCCTACGAAAGATGTGGGTTTCAACCATATCCATATTTGGTATTTCTTGTCAATGCGTAAGTCCTAATTTATAACTTTTGCTAAACTTTTGGTTGCAAAGGTTAGCTCATTCATAAGAAAAGTTTAAGCATTTTTTGGATATATTCAATTTTTTATTATCAATGCTGAAGCATTTATCTATCCATAGGTAATTTCTCACAAGAAGCTATTGCAACTAAGCTTACGAAGAAACACCGAATTTTTATCTAAATCCCTATATGGTAGATATCTATATTCTTGACCTATTTGTAATTGGTCTACTTTTACTGATGGTCACATTAGGGTCAGGTTGGATTGCTCGCTTACCTCTTTCTTTTGCCATTATTTATCTAGTAGTTGGTATTTTGCTAGGCCCTTATGGCTTAGGATTGATTCAATTACGTCGAGATGAAGTTTTCAACGCCGAATTGCTGAAGAGATTAACAGAACTTGTAGTAATTATTTCTGTGTTTAGCTGCGGCTTAAAAATTGTTCGTCCTATTAGGTTAGGGGTTTGGGGGATTACGGCACGATTGATTATATTTCTGATGCCAATTTCAATTTTTGCCCTGGCTGCTGTGGGTAAATTGTTTTTAGGGATGAATTGGGCAGAAGCAATTTTATTAGGAGCAATTCTCGCACCGACAGATCCAGTATTAGCATCAGAAGTACAACTAACTGATACTAACGATCAAGATGAGTTGCGCTTTGGTTTAACTTCTGAAGGTGGATTAAATGATGCTTTAGCTTTTCCCTTCGTTTATTTTGGCATTCATGCGCTAAAAGATGACAACTGGGGCAACTGGTTTCAGCAGTGGGTTTTGGTTGATTTAATTTGGGCGATCGCTGCTGGTATAATTATGGGAGTTGTTGTTGCCAAATCAATAGTTTGGATTGAAACAAGAATTGCAAAACGCCGTCCTGCGGATGAGTTGATGGAAGACTTTGTTGCTATCAGCACGATTTTACTAAGTTATTCCTTAACAGAAATGGTTAATGGCTATGGGTTTCTAGCAGTATTTGTTGCTGGCTTAGTTGTTCAACGCAGTTACAGAAATCCTGAAAAACCACTGGCACAATTGAAATTTATTGAGCGAGTTGAAAAGCTACTAGAAGTTGGGACAATTTTGTTATTAGGTTCAATATTATTGTTTCAGCCAATGCTCAATTATGCTGGTCAATCTTTGTTAGTAATAATTTTCTTATTCTTCATCATTCGGCCTGTAGGAGTCTGGATTAGCACAATAGGTAAACGTCCTTTAGGTTCAAACCGCCGAACCTTGCATCCAGGAACTCGTTGGTTATTTGGATGGTTTGGGATTCGCGGTGTTGGTTCTTTATACTATCTCGCCTATGCCTTCGGTCAAGGTTTAAAAGGTGAAGTAGCCGAACAAATTGCCTGGATAACTTACACTACTATTGTGGCTTCTGTGATTCTACATGGAATTAGTGCAACTCCCTTAATGAAGTGGTATGAGCGCAATATTGCTAATCAGAGAAATGCTACTCCTCGCGCTACAATTGATGAATTTGAATAAACTAAAAATGTAGGATGGGTTACGCTAAAGCGATAACGCACCCTACATTTTAATTTTCTTAACTATTTACCTGTGACCTTTTCAATAACTTCTTTCGCTTTTTCAGCTAAACTTTCTTGAGGATTTTGTGCTTCCTCAGCTTTTAAATTTCTTTCGTAAGCCTTTTCCATAGTGTTAAGGCTTTCTCCATCTTTTATTGCTTGCTCATAAGCTTCTTGTCGTTCTTCTTCTTGAACGCCAACACCTGGATCATATTCGTTAGCACGATTGATTTGTTCTTCGGAAGTTGGTTTATACTCTGGAGGTACTAGCTTTAATTCTTCAAGAGTAGTTGCATAACTAGCTTGCTGAACGAAAATGAACGAACTTGACAAGCTGATGAAAACCATCAAGCCAACAACCAAAATGCTTGAACGTAACGCTTGTTTTAAAGTTAATAGAATTTTTTGCATGGAAAAACTCTCCTAATTTTTTCTTATGAGCCTTTGTTATGTATAAATAGATTTGATAACAAATACTCACAGGCATCGTAAATGTTTAGGTACAGTTCTTCCTTCTACCGTAGGGTATATTAATTTTTATCGAAACAGAATTTAGGAGTCAGGAGTCAGGAGTCAGAATGGGCTAAACCTTAGCTATCCGCTAACAGAATGAATTTTGTGCGATGGTTAATGAGCTTGCCATTCGCGTAGCGTCTCGCAGAGAGCGTGTTGATTCTAACTCCTGAATGCTGACTTCTAACTCCTGAATTCTGACTCCTGACTTCTGAATTCTTCTTCAACTATAACCAAGTGTGATTAATTTTAATTCCTCGGCTTTGCATTATATCTTCAAATAGATTTGTTGGTAGTGCTTCTTCTACAGGAAAAACCCCTGGTTTATTGAGTTTACCTTCTAGCAATAATTGGGCAATACTACCCGTGCCGCAACCAGAAGCGATCGCTGTATTTTCATGTAATACAGTAGAACAATAAACGGCTGTTTCACCATTTTTTTGTCCAGTAATCTCGGAACGAACTGCTACGCCAATTCCACTAAAATTATTGGTGACATCTGTCATCGAATGGCTGACATGAGACAGAAATTCAATCATGTAACGACGCTGCATTAACCATTTAGGAAAAATATGTGCTGCAATCCAAGTTAGATGATTATAAAAATCGGGAATCGAGCCAAACTTAGTAATTACAGTTTTTACTGATGGAAAGGCGTTGGGTAGGGTAAAGGTTTCTGGCATATCAAACCAGTAAACTCCTCTGCGTTTGTATGGAGAGGGAAACTCAACTACTTCCCTTTCACTATAAGGTTTGACTATTTCCCATTTTCCATTTATCCAAGCCTCAAAAGGATACTGCAATCCCAGAAATGTTGTCCGCATCACTGTAATGCCAGCACCACCAGAACCAGAAACCAAATAACTTAAATGGATCTTTTCTGGCTTATCAAATTGTTCAACACCCTGACGTACCATGCTGTTAGAAATACCTGGGAAAATGCCAGTATTAATAATTGCCGTTACACCAGCAGCCGCCGCTTGTTCATGATAATTGAGAGCCTTGCTGGTATAGGAACGATGATCGCTGACATCTATATAATTAACGCCTTCAGCAATACAGGTTTCGAGAACATTAGTATCTCGATAGTGAAATGGCCCAGCACAGTGGACGACTAAATTAGAGTTTGCGATCGCATCTCGCAGTTTGTCAACTTCTGCCAAGTCCAATACTAAAAATTGCACTTGTCCCCCCGAAGACAAGGCGACAGCCTTCCCAAACTCCGCAGAACGTCCAGTAATCGTAATTTTTGCCTGGGTGTGGGTAGCTAGATCGTGGGCAACACTACTACCAATGCGCCCCCGTCCTCCAAGAATTAAAACGCTGTCTGTCATTACTCCAGATTAGCAATACTAACCTTATTTCATCAGTTTTCTGTTGTGTTTCCCATCGGTTACAAGTATGATTTGCTTGCCAACAAAGGAAGACTTTTCAATTACTGGTAGTTGCAGGATTTACGCAAACAATAGCCAAAACCCTGATTTCCAGGTAGGGGCAATTCATGAACATTGGTGTCAACTTAAGCTAGGAATAGCTTAACTGTTGGCTTCATCACCCACCTTGAACTAAAGTTCAAGGCTAACAGCTAAAGTCTACTGAAGTAGACTAGAGATTTTTGGAGGTATTTAGTCATCTTCAGATGACTTG
>JBBSCU010000028.1:0-30582 GCA_038249935.1 Chroococcales cyanobacterium | reverse complement strand
TTACCATGTTTTACTGTGGCGTAAACACCACAGCTAGCTTTCATCCCTTGCCTAAAGTACGAAATACGCAACTGAGTTCGGAGGCGGAGTGTCTCCGACTCCGCGCTGTTTCTCAAGGGTTTTCAGCATTTTCCTTATAAATTTAGGAGGCTATGGATACGGCTCACTATCTAGTCGTTACGAATTATTCAGTTATTGCTGTTGTATTTGCTTTTGTACCCAAAGACGAAAAGCTTTGAACGTTGCATTTCTGCCAGCTGTTGTACTTTGCTCAAGATATTGGGGAATCGCCTTAATTAGTGGCAATCCAGGAAAATTTAGACTTTGCTGAGACTCTATATAATGTCCATCTCGCAGAACATTAATTTGGAGCTTTCCTTGATCAAAACGCCAAAGCTCAGGTACTTTTAGCGCTTCATAAATATTAGGATGAGTGCGAGAAGTAATATCAATTTCTAGAGCTAAATCTGGAGGAGGATCTACTGTTAAATCTAGTCGCTTTTTGCCGCGAATCTTAGATTCATTTTTTATATAGAAACACTGGTCAGGTTCTATACCTTTAGCCATTGCTTGGTTTTTGAAAGTTGTAGAACCAAGACATCTAAACTCAATATCTAATTCTTCCAAAAGCGCTTTGACTAAATCACCAATAATTTCTTTATCGTCTTCATGTTCTGGCAGTGGTGCCATAATCTCCAATATTCCCCTGTCATAAGCAATTCGTGCAGCCCTGTGTTCCCCTAAATCTTCTAGAATTGCTTCCAATTCCTGCCAGGTTACATCTTGCAGTAGTACTCTTTGTCCCGGTGGAACATGAATGCGCTTTAATTCCAACAACATCATCTCCACTCCCAGTAGCTTAAACCTAAATTTAGCTTACTCTAGTTGACTAATAAGCTACGACAATTTTTGCTACTTCATTACTAGGATTGTTAGATGGTTGAACACGCAGCAGCTTGTCATCGAACATCGCTTGCTTAAAGAACCCCCTTGTAGAAGTGTATACAGGAGCGATCGCTCCTACATAGAAAAGCGTAGTTTAAAGAAAAAACCTCTGGAGTTCCCAGAGGTTTTAGTTCCTGATTTAGTTTCTACTTGTTACTACAAGTTGTCCTGAGTCATTTCCTGATGGTGAAGAAGATTTTCATTTGAGTAATTACTCAAATACTCGTAACTAACTTGTTCTGTATTGCCAAAGTACCATCGGTTACTTCTTTCACTACCAGCTAATCAAGACTCAAGTAGCGTTCACTTCTGTTGCTTTCATGCAAGCGATCGCAAAATGCCAAATCTACACCTAACAGAGTGTTATTTTCGGCGTTGCTGATTGCGGTATGAATTTTGTTTCATACAAAGGCGCAAAGAATCTAAATTTTAGATTTTTCAAACATTAACTTTCATACCCTATTCAGCAACACCAATTAATTATGTCTTGCAGTGATGTCTGCAATACCTCTAGAACATTAGACATCTCCAGAAATTAAATATGCGTTATGCAGAACCCTTGTAGAGACGCGAAATTTTGCGTCTCTACATTCATTATCGGAGATGTCTATTAAGCATTTGACTAGACATAGGGTTAAAATGATGTAGGGACAATTCATAAGTTTTCCCTACCAAGGATTACAGGCAACGCATAATTAATTTCCTAAAGATGTCTACTTTCGATTAAATCTAATAGTTGTATGCGATCGCCTGTTCTAAGCTGTCATAACGTTAATAAAGTGTAAAAAATTTCAGTCCATCAGCAGTAACCCGAACAAAAATTTCTGGGATAATCCTATCCAATCCACAAGTCAAGTCAAGAGTTCAAGGTTGAATGAATTAGAACTTCAGCACCATTACCTTTATTTTACTGAAAAACACTGAAAATCTATAATCTACCACTTTAATTGAAAGATTCTGTAAACTTTCGGTTTTCAGTTTTTTTCTTAATTAATTTTTGTGTATATTATCACTCAGCAGAAGCGATAAAAGCAGTAAAACATAGCCTAAGAATCATCTCTATGTCTACACTACTAATGCAAAAAGTCCTGTTGTAGATAAGTTAGCCCTTATGAATCATCTTTATCTTTATTTAGTTGATTGCTCGCAACAGTCTTTACACCCGTCAACTGTAAGCGTGGCAAAACGATTAATTGACATTGTTGGAGCCATTGTCGGGCTGATTATTACATTTTTAGTAGCAATCTTCGTAGCAATTGCTACCTTTATTCATGAACCAAGCCCAATATTTTATTCCCAAATTCGCTGTGGTTTGAACGGAAAACCTTTCCGTATATGGAAATTCCGTTCTATGATCGTCGATGCCGATAAACTCAAGCATTTGATCGAAAATCAAGCCAAAGGTCACATCTTTAAATCTGTTGACGATCCTCGCATTACTCGTCTGGGTAAATTTCTGCGGCGTACTAGCTTAGACGAATTTCCCCAATTTTGGAATGTTCTGATCGGGGACATGAGTTTGGTTGGTACTCGTCCACCTACCCCTGATGAAGTCACGCATTACGATCCACACCACTGGGATAGATTGCGAGTTAAACCAGGCATTACCGGAGAATGGCAGACTAATGGTCGTTCTAGCATTACAGACTTTGAGACTATTGTCAAGATGGATATAGATTATCAACGCAAGTGGTCTGTAACTTACGATCTGAGTCTGATTGTTAAAACTATCTGGGTAGTATTCAACAAGACTGGTGCTTATTGAATTTGGGAATGTGGCATTGGGCATTGGGCATTGATTATTTCTCCCTCATCTCCAACTTTCTTGTTCTGACTTCTGACTTCTGAATTCTGACTCCTGAATTCTTCTTCAACCCTTTACTCCGCTACCAGTTTCCGTGGGTACAATGTAACGTTGTAAAAATAAGAATAGTAATAATACTGGGGCGATCGCAATTACTGAGCCAGCAGCTACTAAGCGCCAGTCAAGGGAAAATGTCCCTGCTAGCTTTGCGACTCCCAAGGGCAGAGTGTATAAATTTTCGTCTTGGATGACAATTAAAGGCCACAAAAAGTCACTCCAAGCACCAATAAATACGAAAATAGCTAAAGTCACCAGGGCTGGGCGAACTGCTGGTAACATAATATACCACCACAAACCTAACTCCGAACTACCATCCATCCGCGCAGCTTCTTCTATCTCTTTGGGGACACTTATAAAAGCTTGGCGCAGCAGAAAAATACCAAAGGCAGAAGCTAAACTCGGAAAAATCATCCCTAAATAAGTATTTCTCAAACCTAACTGGACTGTCAAAATATAGAGGGGAATCATCACGATTTGGAAGGGAATCATAATCGTAGAGACGATGGCTACAAAAATCCAGTCTCGCCCCACAAACGACAATCTTGCCAACGGGTACGCAGCTAAAGCGCAAAACAGCAAATTTAAGCCCACAGTCAGCACTGACACCAAAGTACTGTTATACAGGTATTGTCCAAAAGGTAGAGAGTTCCATACACTAAAGAAGTTATTTAGTGTTGGTTGACTAGGCAACAACTGTGGTGGCGACTGAAAAATATTTTCCGTAGGCGATTTTAAGGATGTACTAATTAGCCATAGTAAGGGGAAGAGCATCACCAGTGCGATCGCTCCCAATAGCGCATATGTTAGCAGAATTTGCGATCGTGATTTTTTCCAGTTCAGCATTTGATTAATAAGTTTCTAATTTTTGTAAATATTTATTACAACTTTATTTATAACGCTACAACTTACTTTATGTATTTTGCACTTGCTCAAATATTTGGTGGATGTTCACCCATTCTCACCCACATTTTCCGCACACGAGTCAATTGCAGACGATTCATTCTTAAAGTAAAAATTGTTGCTCTCCCAATGGTTGTAAGTCCTAAAATTTCTGTAGCATCTTCACTCCAAGTAAAATGGTCTGCCCACAATTGCTGTTGTGGATTAAATAATTTAACTTCATCCTGAGTCTTGGGGTCAATTGCTGTTTGACGAGTTGCTTTATAACGATTACAAGATGGACAAGCCAAACATAGATTTTTAAATACAGTTCCCCCACCAGCAGACAAGGGAATGATATGCTCAAATTCAAAAGTAGTGACTGTTAAAGCTTCAGCAGTGCGACAGTAAGCACACAAATCAGCAAAATGACTGCGAATTTTATTTTTTAATTCAACAGCAATGTAAATGCTCACGCTACTTTTTGTTGATCTCTAAAAATATTTAATGTATATCTAGCTCTAGTTTTAATAATATTTAATTGGTCAATTTGTGCTAATAATCTGTCTAAAGTTTCAGTTTCTTCATTTGACAAATTATTTTCAGAATTTTTAATTAGCAATTCCTGTAATTGTATCTGAGTTCTGGGAAATAAAGAGCTTTCCGCTAAAGCTTGCAACTCATCTAGGCTTAAACCAATCAATAATTCAGAATCTACAGACAAGTTGGTTAGCTGTTGGTAAGTTTCTAAATCTAACAGGACTCCAACTTTTTCTCCCTGTGCGTTAGTGACATACTGAACTGAGTCAGACATAGCTTTCTTGAGAATTTGATTAATTTTATCGTAACCTATGATCAAAAATCTAAAACATTTGATGATGTGTCTTCATTATCCTGAATTCTTTAATCTTTTTGAGTCAATCCGGTTTCCGTAGAAACAGCTTGTAGTGGTTTATCCCAAAGTTCAATCGGTATTTGGGACAAATAAGCAAAATCAAAGACAATTCCGATAGTCGGCTTTGTCTGCCACTGCGGTAAACTGAGCAAGCGATCGTAATATCCGCCGCCATAACCGAGACGATATCCTTGATAATCACAAGCTACACTGGGAACGAGAATCAAATCTACTTCAGCAGCATCTAAGATTGGAGCATCGGGGTGAGGTTCAGTAATGCCATAAACGCCAATTTGCACAGAATCTTGAGGTGTCCAAATATGCCAATATAGGGATTTATCAACGCAGCGAGGAAATCCCCAACGGTATTTGGTGTTTGCAAATAGTGGACTGAGATCAGGTTCTTGACGAAAGCTGAAATAAGCGAGTATTGTTTTTGCTTGGGTGAACAAAGTAGAGTTTTCTAAATGAGAGCAAATGCGATCGCTTTTTTCTCTCCACTCTCCAACGGACATTGATTGACGTGTTTTGAGTAAAGTGCGCCGTAGTTCTGCTTTATTTAGTTGATGATTAACTTTGTCCATAAAAATTTATAACACCAAATAAATAAGCTGGGCATCACCCAGCTTATTTATCCTACACTCACCAGTACATCGTTATGCAGCGTGTTGACGATACCACTCAATCGTCTTCTTTAGCCCTTGCTCAAAGCTCACCTGAGCCGTGAAATTAAAGGCAAGCTTTGCTCGTTCAGTATCCAAACAACGGCGGGGTTGACCATTAGGCTGATCAGTTTGCCAAACAATTTCACCCTTAAACTCCATCAATTCGCAGATTAGAGTTACTAAATTAAGGATGGAGATTTCTTCACCCGTTCCCAAGTTAACTGGTTCCGATTCATTATAGAATTGAGTTCCCATAACAATCCCCCTCGCTGCATCTTCTGAATACAGAAACTCACGGGTGGGACTACCATCACCCCAAACTTGGAGTTGCTTTTCTGCCTTAATTTGGGCTTCGTGAACTTTGCGAACTAATGCTGGAATAACGTGGGAACTTCCGGGGTCAAAGTTATCTTCTGGGCCATATAAATTCACTGGCAGTAAGTAAATCCCATTAAAACCGTACTGCTGGCGGTAAGATTGCAATTGGACTAAAAGTGCTTTTTTGGCAATTCCGTAGGGAGCGTTGGTTTCTTCTGGGTAGCCATTCCAAAGATCATCTTCTTTGAATGGCACTGGGGTAAATTTAGGATAGGCGCAGATTGTGCCAATACAAACGAACTTTTCTACTCCAGCTTGATAGGCAGCGTGAATTAGCTGGGTTCCCATAATCAAGTTATCGTAGAACAACTCTGCGGGTTTTTCGCGGTTTAGACCGATGCCACCGACATGAGCTGCTAGGTGAACAATTATGTCTTGCTGGTCAACTACACGTTGGCAATTTTCCCAAACACGTAGATCAAGATCGTGCGATCGCGGTATCGTAATTTTCTCACGATCAGCCCCTGCTTTACACAGTTGATCGATCACCTGACGACCTAGAAACCCTGACCCACCAGTGACGAGAATGCGTTGATTTTTTAGTTCTAAGGCAGTCATATTTTTATCCCCTGTGGTGTGAAATCAGAAGTGGCGAGCGCCCAGTTCTTGACGAGTAGTAGCAATATCATGTTGAAATTGCAAGCCATTTCCATTGGGTGAAGTGTGACCTAATACTTGTAAGTCTGCTTCTACCATTAGAGAAACTAGTTCTTCAAAGGTTACTGATGTTGTCCAGCCCAACTGCTGCCGTGCTTTGGTAGAATCGCCAATCAATAATTCTACTTCGGATGGACGGAGGTAACGCTCATCAAACTCTACATAATCTTTCCAATTGAGATTCACATAACTAAATGCCAGTTGCAAAAACTCCTTTACTGAGTGGGTTTCACCAGTGGCAATTACGTAATCATCTGGCTGGTCTTTCTGCAACATTAACCACATTGCTTTGACGTAATCTTTTGCATAGCCCCAATCTCGCTTGGCGTCTAGATTACCCATGTAAATTTTTTTCTGCTTGCCAGCAACGATACTAGCCACTGCTCTAGTAATTTTGCGGGTTACAAAGGTTTCACCACGGCGGGGTGACTCGTGGTTAAAAAGTATGCCGTTACAAGCAAACAAATCGTAGGACTCACGATAATTTATAGTTTGCCAGTGGGCGTAAACTTTTGCACAAGCATAGGGACTGCGGGGATAAAACGGCGTTGTCTCACTTTGGGGTATTGCTTGTACTAAACCGTACATTTCTGAAGAACCCGCTTGGTAAAATCGCACCTGAATTCCGGTACGCTGTTGGTAGTCCCGAATTGCTTCTAACAAACGCAACGTCCCCATTCCGACAGTATCCACCGTGTATTCTGGTGAATCAAAGCTTACTCTGACATGGGATTGAGCGCCGAGGTTGTAAATCTCTACTGGCTTGACTTCTTCTAAAATGCGCCGCAACGTCGTACCATCCGTCAAGTCACCGTAGTGTAGAAACAACCGTACTCCATCTTTGTGGGGGTCTTCGTAAATGTGATCGATGCGGTCTGTGTTGAAGGTAGAAGTTCGGCGAATGATGCCATGAACCTCATAACCTTGTTCCAATAAAAACTCACTTAGATATGAACCATCTTGACCAGTAATACCAGTAATCAACGCTCGCTTGTGTTGCGTCATGCTCAATTATCCTTTATTATCTTTGATTAAAAAGTTACAGGCAATCTGATACAACCTAACAGCTAATTACTGAATTGCCTAATGGGAAACCTACGAGATATTGTAATTAGGAGAGTTTTTCTGTAAATAAATATACGTAGTAAAAAGTAATTTAACACGTAAGCTCAACCTTAGATAGACTATCTATATTTTTCTTTTATCACATAGTTCAAGATTCTTTAAATATTGTCTATTGTGGGTGTTTTTTTGTCAAAACTTCATATATCTCTGGTTTTGTGAAGACTGAATAAAATAGGTATTTTAAATTAGACTTATGGCAAAAATCCGAAAAGAGGAAAACGAACCATAGATGCTCACTCAAAGAAGTCTGAGCTAAGTAGAAAGGCATAAATTATAGATCAATACGGTTCAGTTAAGCCCGAAATCTTTGGTAGAGACGCGAAATTTCGCGTCTCTACAGGTTTAAAATCACTACCAAAAAACCTTAATTGAACCATGTTGAATTATAGATAACTATATAGACAATGGTTTAGTGTCCCAGCAAGAACTGGTACTTAGGGGCATTAACTGCCCCATAGAATCAAGCTAAGTAAGTTACTCAGTATGCCCCGTTATTTTTGGGCAGAATAACTATATGTACAGTTTTCAAAATAATCCATAAATCAAGCCATAAATTCCTAAATTTGACATAATGCAGGTCTATTTGAACTCGCCGAGGGTAGGGAATGTCATTACGCCCAGATACCTGCCACAAACCAGTAATTCCTGGACGAATTGTTAAAATCTCATCAATGTGACAACCGTATTTTGGCAGTTCTTCTGCTACTAAGGGTCGGGGACCGACTACACTCATGTCCCCTTTTAAAACGTTCCAGAACTGGGGAAATTCGTCTAAGCTGGTAATTCTCAAAAATTGACCAATTTTGGTAATCCGGGGGTCTTGTTTCAACTTAAAACTGCTTTCAAATTCTTGTCGCAACTGGGGCGATGTTTCCATCATTTGCATGAGGATTTCGTCCGCATTGCTTACCATTGTTCGGAATTTAATACAATTGAACGGTTTGTAATTTTTCCCCACCCGTTCCTGAATATAAAAAATTGGCCCATCCGAGCTGAAAGCAATCAACAAGGACAAGATTAAGTAGACGGGAAAAAACAAAATCAACACTGACAGCGAAAACACTATATCGAACAGTCGCTTGGCAAACTCTCCGTTTAAACCCTGAAAAGATAAACTTTTGGGTTTAACTCTTGGCGTCTTTGTTTTTTGACCGCGTTTTAAGAAAGTACGCGTAGACGTTTTAGTGTCTTGCCGTACGCCTCGCTTGCCGGAGAGGAGTGAACTCTGGGCAGTCATCATACTCCTTAATTAATCCACACCACACATAGTCCCAATCTTAAAGCCAAAATGAGGTGCTTCTGGGGGAAATTACCAAAAGCCTAAAAAATAACTACATTAATCAAGACCATCATTCCAAAAACGGTCTTTTTTCGTTGCACTTGTTTACAAAATCTAGATAACGGTCTGCAAAGATTTGCGGTGAAAACTGCGCGGCGTGCGATCGCATATACTCGGAACTGAATGAACGCTGATATATTTCAAACTTTTCTACTGCCTCCACTAAAGCTGCCTCTGTTTGCGTCCTGAAAAGTATACCTGTTCCTGTATCCCCACAAGAGCGAATATCTCGCACTGTTTCTAAAGCACCCCCTGCACCGTAGGCAATTACTGGTGTGCCACAGGCTTGTGCCTCCACTAAGGCGATACCAAAATCTTCACAAGCTGCATATACAAACGCCTTAGCTCTAGCCATATATTTTTTTACCACATTATCGGGTTGCCATCCCAGTATTTGGATATTAGAGTTTGCTATCTTACGAATCTTATTCATTTCATCTCCTGTACCAATTATTATTAATGGGCGTTTTAGTTGATTAAAAGCCTTGACAATCAACACTACTTGCTTATAACTCACTAGCCGGGAAACTGTCAGGTAAAAGCCCTCTTTCTGAGACAAAAATGGAAATTCCGTAATATTCACTGGTGGATAAATGACTGTTGCTTCTCGCCGATAGCAACGCCAAATCCGCCGAGCTGTATGCTGCGAGTTGGCGATGAAGTAATCAACGCGATTAGCACTCAATACATCCCACTGACGCAAACGATGTAACAAATATCGCGTCACCCACCCAGGTAAACCACTCCCCAGTTTGCTGTAGCGTAGATAATCAAAGGTCAAGTCCCAGGCATAGCGCATAGGGCTGTGGCAGTAACAAATATGCAACTGATCCGAAGTGGTAAGGATTCCTTTGGCAACAGCGTGAGATGAAGACAGAATTATGTCATAGTGCCGCAAATCTAGTTGTTCAATTGCCAAAGGCCACAAAGGCAAGTACTTTTGTACACCGTTGCGAGCATAAGGAAAATGCTGAAGAAAGGTTTTGCCAATTTGACGCTTGTATAAATAACTTTCAGAGTTACTGGATTCAAAATCGATAAGGGCATATAAATCAGCATCAATGTGATTCAAAATTTCCCGCACAACGAGTTCTGAACCACCGGTGGCTTTGGGTGTCAGCCACTCATGAACCAGAGCATATTTCAAGGACACAGCTAACTTGAATAAATGGAAAAGTGAGTAATTAACGGGAAGCGCCCTAGATTAGCAAATAAGACGCAATTTTTCCCCAAGGGTTCCAGATGGATGCTGCAACCTGATAACCTCAGATTGGGCATTGGGCATTAAAGGGGAAATTTATGCGAATTCTAATTATGGGTGGCACTCGGTTCATTGGTGTCTATTTGACTCAACTACTAGTGGAACAAGGACATGAGGTGGTGCTGTTCAATCGAGGGAATCGGCCAGCACCTTCTTTACAGGGAGTAGGACAAATTATAGGCGATCGCACCGATGCTACACAGCTAAAAGCAAAATTATCACCAGAAAATTTTGATGTCGTTTTTGACAATAATGGCCGGGAACTTAGTGATACTCAACCATTAGCAGAGATTTTTCAAGACCGAGTGCAACATTTTGTCTATATGAGTTCGGCTGGAGTATATCTCAAATCTGACCAGATGCCCCATGTAGAGGGTGATCCAGTAGATCCGAAAAGTCGCCACCTGGGTAAGTATGAAACAGAAGTTTACTTGACGCAATTGGGATTGCCCTTTACTTCCATTCGTCCTACTTATATTTACGGACCACGCAATTATAACGAGTTGGAAAGCTGGTTTTTTGACAGAGTTGTGCGCGATCGCCCCATTCCTATCCCCGGAAATGGGTTACATATCACGCAGCTAGGTCATGTAAAAGATTTAGCAAAGGCTTTGACCCAAGTTTTGGGCAATAAACAGGCAGTAGGAGAGATTTATAATATCTCTGGCGATCGCTTTGTCACTTTTGATGGTTTAGCTCGTGCTAGTGCGATCGCGGCTGGCAAATCACCCGATGCTGTAAAAATTGTTCATTACGATCCGAAAAAGTTTGATTTTGGCAAGCGCAAAGCTTTTCCAATGCGGGTGCAACATTTCTTTGCTTCAGTAAATAAAGCGCAAACAGAATTAAACTGGCATCCTGAATATGATTTGATTTCTGGATTACAAGACTCTCTGGAAAACGACTATTTGGCTAATGCAAAAGACAAAGCTGAAGTAGATTTTTCTGTGGATGAGGAAATTTTACAAGCTGTTTAATATCTCCCTTGACTACTTCTACTATGGGTGAAGTTGGTAATATAGCAATCCTATTTGATTTACAAACACCAAGAGGCTCAGATCCCCGACTTCTTCAAGAAGTCGGGGATCTTTTTGTTAATAACATAAACGAATTATAGCAGTTCTCGTTTACGTGAGGTACACCCGTAGGGGCACGGCATGCCGTGCCCCTACACCTTGGGATATAACGTTGTACCGCATCTGAATGGGAACCGCTATATCTATTACTCTTCATCAGGATTAATGCCTAATTGTCGCAACTTCGCCGCTAGTTTATCAGCCCGTCGCCTTTCTTGTTCTAGCTGCGTAGAAATCCAATTTCCTTTTTGATCGTACCAACGTAACCACAAGCGATCAATCCCTTCGTAAGCGCCTTGCCAAAGTCCCAAACCTAATTGTATTCCTGGCATCCACACTCTAGAAGTAGTTACATCTATTTCGTGGTAACTATCTGCAACTAATTGAAACGCTTGCAGTTTATCACTGTAGCGGTCAAAAAGAATGTAGTAGGGGACTCTTAAAATTTGTTCATAAACTTCCCACTTTGTTGGTGGTTGGTTAACTTCTCTGAGAGTTTGTCCCAAATCTTCTTTTTCAGTTCCAGGAGACAAAAGTTCTACCATCACCAAAGGCGCAACCCCTTCTTGCCAAATCACATAACTTAAACGTAAATCTCGCTGTTCATAAAGGCGAGAAACTCCCACCACCGCGAACCAATCTGGGCGTTTGTACCACAGTGGATGGTGGAGGTCATAATAAATATTTAAGTCAGTGGCAACCAATACCTGATCTGCTGGATATTTGGGAGGGGAGAAGGTATCGCCTAAAAGTCGGGGTTGCAAAATGTGAAATTCGTCAGGCAAACCAGAGTCCTCCGGGTATTCACTGGGAAGATCATACATGGTAGGTAGGACTTCTCTGGGGGAGAGAGGCGGGTTTGTTTGGTACATAAGGGGAATTTGACCGACTAATTTTAAGTTAACTGATTGGGGTAAAGGTTTGACCAAAGTCAAAAGAAAAATATTTTATTCTACCTGGGAAAGACGCAATTTATCGCATCTTTAGTTTTTACTTGGATAGGAATGAAAATTTTCGGCGTTGGTGAATTGTGTAGCGGTGCGTTAGGCTAAAGCCGTAACACACCCTACTTAAGATTTACTTTACAAATGCTCTGTAAATCGTGTTGTTGGTTGATAAAATGAACGAGTTGCAATATCCACTCGACAATGTTCTAGAAGCCCGTGCCCGCTTAGGTGAAAGTCCCATCTGGCATTCAAACCAAAAGTTACTTTACTGGGTCGATGTTTATAATCATCGAGTGCATCAGTTTAATCCTGCTACGGGGAAAGACCGCTTTTTTGATGTAGGAAATGTCGTAGGCGCGATCGCAACCGCAGGTAAAGATAGATTAATTATGGCACTTCGCCATCACTTGGCATTTCTCAACACCCAGACAGGTGAAGTTACCACAATTTTAGAAATTGAAGGAAATCTACCAGATAACCGTTTTAACGATGGTAAATGTGACCCTCAAGGTCGTTTCTTTTTCGGTTCGATGTGTTCTTCGGAAAAAACTCAGGCTAGTCTTTATCGCTATGACACTGATGGGTCACTGAATGTAATGGAAACGGGATTAACTATCTCTAATGGTCTGGGGTGGAGTCCCGATCAAAAGACATTTTATTTGACAGATTCTCCCCAGCAAAAAATATATGCCTATGACTTTAATTCAGTTACAGGAAACATTAGTAATCGCCGGATTTTTGTTGATTTAACTAATGAATCTTTCTACCCAGATGGTTTGACGATAGACAGTGAAGGACATATCTGGTCAGCTATGTGGGATGGATGGTGTGTGATTCGTTTCAACCCCAAGGGTGAAGAGATATTGCGAATAAAGCTACCTGTGCAATTGCCAACTAGCTGCACTTTTGGGGGCGAGGATTTACAAACACTTTACATCACTACTGCTTCAGTTGGACTCAGCCAAGCGGAGATTGAAAAAAGTTTCTCCTCTGGTGATTTGTTTGCTCTTCAAACTGATGTTACTGGATTACCTAGCTATGATTTTTAGAAATCAAGTAGTAGCTGTATCAAAATGAGGCGCTAAGTTGCCTTTTACATTTGTTTAACTCGACTCTTTACTTGTTTGCGAATTCTATAAATTCCGAGTTTTAAACTTTTGATCTTGAAGTATCGAGTTCAAAGGTGCAACTTCCGCCCTCAAAGGTGCAACTTCCGAGTTCAAAGATGCAACTTCCGAGTTCAAAGGCTTAACTTCCGAGTTCAAAGGTGCAACTTCCGAGTTCAAAGGTGCAACTTCCGAGTTCAAAGGTGCAACTTCCGAGTTCAAAGGCTCAACTTCCGAGTTCAAAGGCTCAACTTCCGAGTTCAAAGGTGCACCTTCCGAGTTCAAAGGCTCAACTTCCGAGTTCAGAGGCTCAATTTCCGAGTTCAGAGGCTCAATTTCCGACCTCAAAGGCTCAACTTTTGAGTTCTAAGGGACTTGCAAATAAAAAAACACCAGTCCCATGCAGCTTTTTTGAGTTCAGTCTGTACTTAAAGATGTGTTTTCCCTAGTTGGATTTTGTGGTGTCAGGTAAATTGCTCCAGAGATTAATGTCAAGGCGACAGAAATCCAAAAGGCAGTCAGAGATGGAATTTGCCACACTTCAGGTAGAGGCGCAATTAGAAGCGCGACCGCTACTATTTGACTAACGGTTTTGAGTTTACCCCAAATATTCGCCCCGGTAATTGTCGGTTGATTCACTCGCCAACCTGCGATCGCTAACTCCCGCGCTAAAATCAAAAATACTCCCCACGCTGGGACTTTACCCAATTCCACCAAAACTAATAATGGCGCTAGCACCAAAAACTTATCCACCAAAGGATCAAGAAATTTCCCTAACTCAGTAACTTGGTTAAGTTTCCGCGCCAAATAACCATCCAACCAATCTGTTAACGCCGCAACTAAAAAAATTGCCAAACATACCCACCTAGCCTGTGATGTAGAGTTATACAACCCATATAGTAGAAATGGCACACCCAGAAGGCGAGAAAAGGTAATCCAGTTGGGTAAATTCATGATTTTGGGTTGGAGAGTTTTTATAATTTCAACCAATCAAATAATTGCCCTAATGTCAAATATAAATCACTAACTAAATCGGGTACTGGCAATATATCTTTTTCGTCTTCTAAAAATATTGGTTGTTGGTTGGGTGGATAAATTAAAATATTATGTTCTTCAGGGTCAATTAACCAACCTAAGCTACTACCATGATTTAAACAATGTAAAATATTTCGGGTGACTTTAGTTGTACTTTGTTCAGGAGATAATATTTCAATTGTCCAATCTGGATATATATTAAACACATTGGCAATATTACCTTTTTCATCTACAGGGATTCTCGCCCAAGCAAATACTGCCACATCTGGGACAATGGAACGTCCACCAAAGGTACAGCGTAATTCTGGCAAAGCTAAGGCGATTTTTCGGGGTTCTGCCACATTGTTAATAGCATTAGCTGATTGAATCTGTAATCTACTATGTTTACCTTGGGGCATGGGTTTTTGAATGATTTCACCATTGATATATTCACTCGCTGGTTTTGTTTCTGGTAACTGTAAAAAATCTTCTAAAGTTATCTGACGAGTTGGTGTTTTTATCATAATATTTCCTTGCTCGTATTTACTCTAAGTTTAGCTTAACTAGGCTTTTTTGCTTTTTTGCTTCGTGCCTCAGCAGACAACAAAATATATTCAGATGAGATTTTTAGTGTAATTGCATGGCATGATCTGTAATTTGACATTATCTAAACAATAAGTATGATTGACAATACAGATTTTCGTATCGAACGCGATTCGATGGGCGATCGCCAAATTGCTAGTAGCGTTTATTACGGCATTCAAACGCTGCGGGCTATCGAAAACTTCCCCATTAGTGGCATCAAGCCTTTACCTACCTACGTGGATGCTTGTCTAATAATTAAAAAAGCTACGGCAATTGTGAATGGTGAACTGAGTTGCATTCCCCAAGATATTAGTCAGGCGATTGTCCAAGCAACTGATGAAATCCTGGCTGGAAAGTTGCGCGATCAGTTTGTCGTGGATGTTTATCAGGCGGGTGCTGGAACTTCTCACCACATGAATGTCAACGAAGTTTTGGCAAATCGCGCCCTAGAAATTCTTGGTGAGGAAAAGGGCAATTATAAACGTGTTAGTCCCAACGATCATGTTAATTATGGGCAGTCTACCAATGATGTGATTCCTACAGCAATTCGCATTGGTGGTTTATTGGCATTATCCAAGACATTACACCCAGCAATGGAGGCGGCGATCGCATCCTTAGAAAACAAAGCTGTAGAATTTCAAGATATCGTCAAATCTGGCAGAACCCACTTGCAAGACGCTGTACCCGTGCGTTTGGGCGAAAACTTTCGGGCTTGGGCGCAAATCCTTACAGAACATCAAAACCGGATTTACACCGCCTCTGGTGATTTGATGGTGCTGGGTTTGGGCGGTAGTGCAGTCGGAACGGGTTTAAATACTCATCCTCTGTATCGTGCCCGTGTAGTGGAAGTTCTCTCAGAATTAATTGATACTCCTTTAGAACCTGCGCCCCATCTTATGGCCGCGATGCAGAGTATGGCACCATTTGTAAATGTTTCCGGTGCTTTACGCAACTTAGCGCAGGATTTAGTCAAAATATCTCACGATTTGCGGCTGATGGATTCGGGGCCAAAAACTGGTTTGAAAGAAATTCAACTCCCACCAGTGCAACCCGGTTCGTCGATTATGCCAGGGAAATATAACCCAGTGATGGCAGAGATGACATCAATGGTATGTTTTCAGGTGATGGGTTACGATAGTGCGATCGCATTAGCCGCACAAGCCGGACAATTAGAGTTAAATGTGATGATGCCGTTGATTGGCTATAACCTAATTCATAGTATCGAAATTCTGGGTAATGCGATCGCAGCACTCACCGAACGCTGCATTGAGGGAATTACTGCTAACAAAGAACGTTGTTTAGCTTATGCGGAAGGAAGTTTAGCTTTAGTCACCGCACTAAATACCCACATCGGTTATTTAAATGCCGCAGCTGTCGCCAAAGAATCTTTAGAAACTGGTAAATCCCTACGGCAAATTGTTTTAGAAAAAGGATTGATGAGTGAAACAGACTTAGCCACAGTCTTAAATCTAGAACAAATGAGTAGTATCTTACCGCTTAAGACAGAATAAAAACGGATCGATTACTATCAAATTTTTTAACGAACCACAGAGGCGCAGAGTACACAGAGAACTGAACTGCAAAAAACCTCTTATTCCTCGGCATCCTCTGCGGTTCGTTTTAGGCTGTACTTAATTTAGTGGATCAAAATGATTCACCACCGCCGCCCATAAAATCATTGGTGAACCTACTGCTAAACACAACAACCACTGCTGTAAGTTTAATGGTGCTGTTTCAAAAACTTCATTAATCAATGGCACATGAGCAAAGATAATTTGCAAAATAATTGCCCCGACAATCCCAAATCCAATGGCAGGTATACCGACATTCTCCTTAATTGTGCCATTCATCTTAGCAATCAAATTCGGAATTAATTGACTAATGCTCAATAAATAAAATATCCGTCCGGCAATCAAAGAGTTAATCGCCATTGTTCTGGCTAAATCTATATTACCTGTGGTCTGACGAATATATTCAAATACTCCAAATATCACAATCCAGTTAAACAGAGAAATTGCCAAAATTCTTTTTAAACGACTGCCTGAAAGTAACGGTTCATTGGGATGACGTGGTGCTTGTTCCATGACATTTTGCGCTTTTGGCTCAAAGGCTAAAGGCACCGTCATGGTGATGGAATTGAGCATATTTAGCCACAGAACTTGTAAAGATAAAATTGGTAAATCTCTGGCTAATAATGTGCTAATTAAAATTGTCATGGATTCGCCACCGTTGACGGGCAAAATAAAGCAAATCGCCTTGAGTAGATTCTTATATACCGCCCGTCCTTCTTCGACAGCAGCTTCAATGGAGGCAAAATTATCATCGGTAAGCAGCATATCGGCGGCTTCTTTGGCGACTTCTGTACCAGCGCCACCCATCGCAATACCAATATCTGCTTGTTTTAAAGCCGGCGCATCGTTGACACCATCTCCTGTCATAGCGACGATTTCACCTTTTGATTGCAAGGCTGCAACTAAACGCAGTTTTTGTTCTGGGGCGACACGGGCAAAAACTACGCCTTCATCAGCAACTTGGGCGAGTTCTGTTTGATCCATTTTTGCTAGTTCTGCCCCTGTGAATGCCAGAACTGAGCCATTTTTGTTGATACCCATGCGGCGGGCGATCGCTTGGGCTGTGATCGCATGATCGCCAGTGATCATTTTTACCTGAATTCCAGCTTTCTGACAGGCTTGTACTGCCTTAATAGCACTCTCACGCGGCGGATCGATCATTCCCTGCAAGCCGATGAAAATTAACCCAGTAGCAATATCTGGATGATCTACTGTATTTTGCCCATCGGGTACTGCTTTCTTGGCTAAAGCTAATACCCGCAAGCCTTGCCGTGTCATAATATTGACTTCTCGCTCAATGCTGGTTTGTCGTAATGTTTCTACACAATCTAATGGGCAAAGTTGTCCCTCAATGTTCAACATCAAGGTGCAGCGCTGGAGAATTGCCTCAACTGAACCCTTAATATAGATAGTTTTACCTTGGGGTGTGGCGTGCAAAGTCGCCATGTATTGAAAGTCTGATTCAAAGGGAATTGCATCTAACCTGGGCATTTGCTTGGTTAAGGTTGGCTGACTAAAACCTGCTTTATTTGCTGATACAATTAACGCCCCTTCTGTGGGATCTCCCATGACTACCCACCTACCATTTTTCTTGTCTAACTGGGAGTCGTTACACAATAAGCCGGCAATTAAGCATTGTTGCAAACCCCTATCGCTGTTGAGGTTTACTGCCTTATCCTCCATGAGGATTTCGCCCTCTGGTGTGTAACCTATACCACTGACAGTATATTGATGTCCCCCGACATAAATTGCTTGTACTGTCATCTGGTTTTCTGTCAAAGTCCCTGTTTTATCGGAACAAATAACAGTTGCACTTCCCAAGGTTTCCACAGCTGGCAATTTGCGAATAATCACGTTGCGTCGTGCCATGCGGGAAACACCTATGGCTAAAGTGACTGTCACTACTGCTGGTAATCCTTCAGGGATAGCACTGACTGTTAAAGTAACTGCTGCTTCTAAAGCTTCTTGAAAACCTCGAAAGCTTAATCCCACCACGAAGCAGAGCGTTGCTAAACCTAAGACCATATACAGCCAATTATGGCTGAATTTATCAAATTTTCTGGTTAATGGTGTAGAAATATCGGTGTGCTGTTCCATTAACTGGGAAATTCGCCCTGTTTCGGTGGCGTTACCTGTGGTAACTACAACACCAGTTCCTTGTCCAAAGGTAACGAAGCCACCCGCATAAGCCATGTTTTTGCGTTCAGCTAAAGCAGTATCCGCCTTGATAATTTGAGTATTTTTTTCTACTGCTACTGATTCACCAGTCAGGGCAGATTCATCTACCTGTAAATTTTTAACTTTAATTAACCGTAAATCTGCTGGGACTTTATCACCGGAAGTCAGTAAAACAATATCCCCAGGTACTAACTCACCGGAAGGAATGCGTATTTTTAGACGATCGCGGATAACAGTGGCTTCAGTGGTGATGGCTTTGGCAAGGGCTGCGATCGCACCTTCGGCTTTCGATTCTTGGACAAACCCAATGATGGCGTTGGTGGTAGTCACGCCCCAAATTACACCAGCGTTTACCAAGCTACCAGTTAATGCCTTGACTAAACCCGCACACAACAAAATAATCAGTAGTGGTTGGTTAAATTGAAGTAAAAAGTTTAACCACCAAGGTTTGCCTTTCTTGCCTGTGAGTTCGTTTGATCCTACCTCAGACAATAACTGTTCCGCTACTGCACTACTTAAGCCATTGTCAGCATCACTATGTAAACGGGCGATCGCTTCGGGAATCTCCAATGTATGCCAAACATCGGACTGTTTCTCTTCGGGTGTGATGGTAGATAGTGCCTGTGCCATAATTAATTTTTTAGTGTTATTTAGATTTAAGCACTAAAAATAAGTGCCAATTAGTTTTAGGCACTATTATAATTTGATAATAATCATAGTTACTTTCAATGGTTGCTCAAGGGTCATAGAAGTGAGTATGCTTGCCGTTATGGTGAAACTAAGGCAAAAAGTACGTGGATTTGGATGTGTCTACTCCTTTACAATTGATCGGGCGATCGCTAGAATTTCAGCGCATTGTGGAAGTGCTGGCGCAAGATGGAGACTTGTTGATTACTGGCGTACCGGGTAGTGGGCGACGGACTTTAGTACGAGTGGCTACCCAAGAAGTTGGGGCGATAGTTTTGGAGATAGACTGTATCCGGGCGATCGATGGAGAGCGATTTATTCAACTGCTAGCAGAGGCCATTACTCAAAATTGGCAAGCAGCACAAATTCAAGACTGGGTAAGTAACTTTGGCAATCAGTTTTTTGTCTTTCATCCAGAAGGCAAACTCAAGGTATTGCGTTCCCTGAACCAAAAACAGCTATGGCAAGCATTTGAAATTTTGCTCAACTTGCTGCAAATCATGGCTATTAATTTAAATAAGCGTGTGGTGCTGATTTTGCAGAGTTTTCCACACATTCGTTCTTGGGATCGCAATCATTTGTGGGAAGCTACATTTAGGCGAGAAATCAATGTGCAAACTCATGTCAGCTACGTTTTAGTAGCAACGATCGCTGAAATAAGTCATCAAACAGATGAAACAAATTATCCCTTAGAAACTATACAATTAGCGCCCCTAGCTAACGACGTTTTAGCATTGTGGGCGAGGGAAATATTGCACACACAAAAACTGAAATTTGATCCTCGTTCCCAAGCGCTGCAATTATTTTTAGATGCGGTACAAGGGCACATTGGCGACGCTATGGCCATAATTCGCCGTCTGCAAACTTTTTCTTATCCTGATGGGTTAATTAGTGAAGCAGCAGTGCAGCAGGTAATAGAAGGATTGCTGAAAGATTTATCTTTAACATTTGAATCTTTACTGATGTTATTACCAGCAAATCAGGTACATCTTTTGGAATCCTTGGCTTTAGATCCTACAGATAAGCCCCAAAGTAAAGAATATATTCAAAAACATGGTCTTTTAAGAGGTGGTAGCCTTCAGGGTTCCCTGACTGGATTACAGCACAAAGGTTTAATCTACAGTGCTGAACAAGGTTATCAACTAGCATTACCTTTGTTAGCTTTGTGGTTGCAGCAGAGGTTAAGTTAGTAGGCGAGATTTTAAAGAATTGGTAAGCTGATGACTGTTGGCGCTATTCACTATTCGTAACTTTTTATCTATGCAGACTCAAAAACCAGCTGTTAGTCTCATTCGGGCTACATCCTACGAACGAGAAGCCTTACGGGAATCTCTAATCACTCTCCTGGAACCTTTTGGAGGAATGGCAGCGTTTGTAAAAAAAGGCGATCGCGTTTTACTCAAACCGAATCTACTTACAGGTTCGCGTCCTGGTAAAGAGTGTATCACCCGTCCCGAAATAGTTTACGAAGTGGCCCAGATGGTGATTGAGGTTGGCGGTAAGCCATTTTTAGGCGATAGTCCGGCTTTTGGTAGTGCTAAAGGCGTAGCGATCGCAAACGGCTATCTGCCTATTTTAGAAGAACTGAATCTTCCCATCATCGATTTTCACGGTCAGCGTTACCAAACCGTTAGTGATAATTTTAACCACCTACGGCTGTCTAAAGAAGTAATGGAAGCAGATGTGGTGATTAATCTACCTAAAGTGAAATCACATATGCAGTTGACATTAACACTAGGCGTAAAAAACTTATTTGGTTGCGTCCCCGGCAAAATGAAAGCTTGGTGGCACATGGAAGCTGGAAAAGATGCAAATAGATTTGGTGAAATGTTAGTAGAAACTGCTAGAGCAATTAACCCCAACTTAACCATATTAGATGGCATCATCGGTCATGAAGGCAATGGACCGAGTAATGGTGAACCTCGCCAACTTGGGATTTTGGCAGCTGCATCAGATATATTTGCCTTAGATCGGGCAATGGTGGAAATCCTCAATGTTCCTCCTGAACAAGTGCCCACAGTTGCAGCTTCCCAAAGGCTAGGAGTTTGTCCAGAACTTGCTGGCATAGACTTTCCGCATTTAAATCCTGACTTATTAAAAATAGAAGATTGGCGGCTACCAGACAAGTTGATGCCCATTGATTTTGGTATGCCCCGCGTAATTAAGTCTACGTTCAAGCATCTTTATACTCGGTTTATCAAGGAACCAATGAATATCTACGGAAGGAACTAAGAATTAGGGAAGAGGTAGGGAAGTAGGAGCGAATTCCTCTGTCCAGTGCCCAATCTTAATTTGTTAAGTGCAAACCTCGTTACAGCAATTTCATTTATTAGCCAAGTAACCTGTAATTACCCTCCGATCGCTTAACTAGACCGCCCTATTATAGTTAGTGGCGGTTTTTTTAGCTGATTAATTTGTGATTAAATTTATCATATTAGATTTTGATTTATTCAAAAAGTTATAAGGATTTAAGATGTGGAAATTAGGATTGAGTATTTTATTCAGATACAAACGAAGTCTGACTATAACCCGTTACTCGTCTGTGCCATTCTCCAAAGCCTCAGACTCTACCTATATATAGATTGACAAATTGGCTGTGATATTAGATTGACTTGCCAATTTAAATTAGGAAATATTTCTTTAGTGGTATCACCGAATCCATGTTGCAAAACACAATTAATGCAACTGTATTTATTCGGTAGTTATGAGTGGTTACAAAAATCATTCTACCTGTTTGCTATCTGGTGTCAAATATTTTTGTGTATAACCACAGTAGAACAACCGAAAACACTCAATATCTATCAGTAGTTCTGCTGCTTTTGTGTTCTGTATCACAAATGAGCGATTCTACTAAAATGACCTGACAAACGGCTTTGCAGGATGTTATAATCATAAAGTATCGGAGAAATACATTTTTCTAATTAATCTTTAAGCAGCGAAAAAATGTAACTTATAATGCTGTTAAAGTTAACATTGCCTATGCAAAGCGTTACATCACACAGGGAAACACCTGAAAACATTAATCACAAATATGACAGTTGTAAAACTGGTTTATCTTGTAGAATGATACACATTTTATAATTTAAAAAATAGCTAAAATAGCATCAACACTCTCACTGAGAGAGTAGACCTACACAGTCATCCGAATAACTTCAATTTTGTATGAATTCAAATAGCCAGTCAGCCAATTCTGCCGACACGTATTCCAACCGTTTGGCAGATATTGTGGGAACTGCGATCGCTCTTTTAACTCTCATCCTACCCGTCTTTGTCATCGCCCACTATTCTTCGACTAATGTTCAAAATAACCAGCAACCCTTGATCCAAAACCTACAAGGAAGTAAAGAGTGATAAAACTTCCTAGTAATTTTTCACCATCAGGAGAGCTACAAACAAGGAGAAAACAGATTTTGAGATAATGTCTGTAGATATAAATGTAGTTCATCAAGAATAAGCTGAAACTGAATCTGTGTTGTGTGACTCCAGGTTTCAGTTGTTTTGACAGAGTAAGGCCAGAAATCCCTTGAACAGCAATTATAGCGGTTCCCATTCAGATACGGTACAACGTTATATCCCAAGGTGTAGGGGCACGGCATGCCGTGCCCCTACGGGTGTACCTCACATAAACGAGAACTGCTATAAGGACGGGGGAAATCCATAAAACCCTCTTAGAAAAAGCGTTGCGAAGAAACTTCGCAACGCTTTTTCCATTGTTTAGCTAATTCCAGGGAGTGGGGAATCTTACTTCTTTACTGGGAACTTGAACTGTTTTGCGCCATGCAGTGAAATGAATACCTTGGGAAGAGATCCATATTGTCCTAAAATTCTACACGGGGAGCGAAGTTAGCGCCCCTATGATTCACTATTAGCGAAGGAGTTTTTTGTGGACTTATCTCGTATTGCTGCCCAACCAAAACCGGGTCTAATCAACGTTTTGATTGAAATTACAGGCGGAAGTAAAAATAAATATGAATACGACAAGGAACTAGAAGCTTTTGCTCTAGACCGAGTACTTTATTCATCGGTACAATATCCATGTGACTACGGCTTTGTACCCAATACTTTGGCTGATGATGGCGATCCCCTAGATGGTATGGTCTTAATTGACGAGCCGACCTTTCCAGGCTGTGTGATTGCCGCACGACCGATTGGCTTCTTAGAGATGATCGACGGTGGCGATCGCGATGAAAAAATTCTTTGTGTTCCTGACAAAGATCCGCGCTACGCTCAAGTAAAATCTCTGAAAGACATAGCACCACACCGCTTAGATGAAATTGCCGAATTTTTCCGTAGTTATAAAAATTTGGAAAAAAAGGTAACTGAAATTCTTGGTTGGCAAGATGTAGAAAAGGTTGCAGCTTTAGTAGAAAAATCCATCAAAGCTTATAGAGGATAATAGAAGAGTTAGGAGTTAAGAGTTAAGAGTTATTAATTTTTATTCTTAACTCCTGTACAGACGCGATTAATCGCGTCTTTCGTTTATTACGGCTCATAAAAACTGCCACCAACCCCAAAGCAAAATGCAGCGCACTCTCCTTTTGGCAAAAATTCATAATTGCACCCTCACGGGGGCAAATATTAACTACGTGGGTAGTATCAGCATTGATCAAATTCTCCTGGAAAAAGCTGGCATCTTACCCTATGAGCAAGTGCAAGTAGTGAATAATGCCAATGGACAACGCTTTATTACTTATGCGATCCCCGCTGTGGCACATTCAGGAATAATTGAACTCAATGGGGCTGCGGCACGTCTGGGCATTATTGGCGATCGCTTGATTATAATGACTTACGGGCAGTTCACTCCAGAAGAGTTAAAAAACTACTTTCCTACGGTAGTCATTGTGGACGAAAAAAACAGGCTGTTAGAAGTACGACGTTACGACGAGTTGCTCAGTAAGGTCTAATTTCAAGAAAAATGTCAAATTTTGAGTTGTTGGGTTCCCAGAATTCCATACCTGAAAAGTCAACTACCCTGCTAAGTAGTCCAGAGGGTGAGTTTCTAGTGAAATTCTGGGGTGTACGGGGTTTAATTGCCACTCCAGGCAGCAACACTAGCCGCTATGGTGGCAATACCGCTTGTGTAGAAATGCATATAGGCGGGAAACGCTTGATTTTTGATGGCGGTACTGGCTTACGCATACTGGGTAAAACTTGGCAACAACTGCAACAGCCACTAGAAGCCCATTTATTTTTTACCAACTGTCAATTAAATCGTATTCAAGGGTTTCCCTTTTTTGCCCCGGCATTTATTGGGGAAAATTGCTTTCACATTTACGGCACAGCTGCTTCAAATGGAGCCTCAATCAAACAATGTCTGTATGACCAGATGCTCCAGCCGCACTTTCCTTACCCTTTACAGGTAATGCAGTCGGAATTGCAGTTTTATAATTTGACTTTAGACAATGACGTGAGGCTGGATGATGTCACCATTACAACCGCATTGATTAATCAAACTCAGCGTTCAGTTGGCTACCGAGTCACTTGGCAGGAATATAGTGTTGCCTATGTCACGGACTTGAATCCAAATGCGGAGCAAATGGAGCGAGAGCAGATTTTACAGTTCATTAAAGGCGTTGACTTACTCGTTGCTAATGCTACCTACACTCCTCCGACATCTCAGAATCATGACTGTGCTGATTTACTCTGGCAAGCTGCGATGAATACAGCTCTTAGTGCTGGTGTCCAAAGGCTAGCTATTTCTCATCATCACCCAGATGATCATGATGATTTTCTTGACCAGGTTCAAGTCGATGTTAAATCTGCCTTTTCTCAAGCGTTACTAGCCTGTGAAGGTTTGGTATTAGCTATTGATAAGTGATTTAGACTTGTTGGCAGAGTATTCCTAAAAAATTAAATAGGCAAATCAGCAGCACTATGGATGTTTTCTAATATTAAGTCTGGACTACTACGTTTAATTAAGCCAGTTAGCACTTTACCAGGGCCAATTTCTACTACTCGCTGGATGCCGTTGGCTGGTAATTGCAGAGAAATTTCTCGCCAGCGGACTGAACCTGTCATTTGTTTGTTTAGGCGCTGCTTTAAAATATCGGCATCAATAGACGGAATTGGTTCTACATTAGACAAAACTGGTACAGTCGCTGTTTGAAATTCCACAGATTCTAGAATGTCTTGGAATTCTGTAGCAGCACCTGCGATTAAATGTGAGTGAAATGCTCCAGAAACTTTTAAGGGAATAGCACGCTTTGCTTTGACTTGAGATATCACTGCTTGTACAGCCTCAGTCGTGCCTGAAATTACTACCTGAACTGAACTATTATCATTTGCCACCACGACATCAGGTGTTTGGGCAATGACTTTTTCCAATTGTTCGCGGTCAAAGTTCATCAAGGCCACCATCATCCCATCAACGGCCTTATCCATGAGTTCCGCACGACGTTTCACTAAATATAAACCAGCCGACCACTCAAAGACACCCGCAATGTAAAGGGCAGAATATTCTCCCAAACTGTGTCCAGCAACTAAATCAGGCCGGTGTCCTCGCTCTCTCAGAAGGTCAGCAAGAATGCTTTCTACCACATAAAGACTTGGCTGGGTATATAGAGTTTTTGATAACTTTTCTTCTTTGCTTTGACAGATTTCCGTTACAGACCAGCCCAAAATTTCCTCGGCTTGGGCAAATTTGTCTTTAGCGGTAGATATATCTAATAAATCCATTCCCATTCCCAGTGCTTGGGAACCTTGTCCGGGAAACACCCATGCAGTTTTAATCATTGGTCATTGGTCATTGGTCATTGGTCATTGGTCATTGGTCATTGGTCATTGGTCATTGGTCATTGGTCATTGGTCATTGGTCATTGGTCATTGGTCATTGGTCATTGGTCATTGGTCATTAACAAAGGACAAATCAATACGTTCGGTTAAGGTACATAGCCCTTAAAGCTCCCCCCTAATCCCCCTTAAAAAGGGGGAAATAGAGCCATTCTTAGCCCCCCTTTTTAAAGGGGGTTGTGGGGGGATCAAGTCTTATCCGAACCGTATTGAAGGACAAATGACAAATGACAAATGACAAATGACAAAATATTTATCTTCCCCATTGAAAAATTGCCGCGCCCCAGGTAAGTCCGGCACCAAAGCCGGATGCAGCAACGATGTCATTGGGTTTAATTTTGCCTTGTCGTACTGCTTCATCTAAAGCTAAGGGAATGGAAGCAGCAGAGGTATTGCCATACTGAGCGAGATTACTGATAACTTTATGTTCTGGGACATTCAAGCGTTGGGCAACGGCATCGATAATCCGCTGATTGGCTTGATGCAATAGCAGCCAATCTATTTGGTCAACACTGAGGTTAGCTTGAAATAAGGCTTTATCAATGATTTCTGGGACTTTTTGGACAGCAAAGCGGTAGACTTCTTTGCCGTTCATCGTAATGGGTTGATAGATGCCTTTGGTGACATTTACACCGGGGAGTAGTTCTTGGGACGAACCTGCGTATGCAAGGTTGAGGTGATGGTTTTGAGTGCCATCACTTTTGAGTGCAAATCCTAATAAGCGATCGCTTTTGTCAGCTTGCAATACTACTGCTCCTGCACCATCACCGAATAATACACAAGTGCGCCGATCTTGCCAATCTACCCAGCGAGAAAGGATATCTGCCCCGATCAATAGTACATTTTTGTAAACACCAGTTCTGATGTATTGGGCTGCTGTAACCAGACCAAACACAAAACCGGAACAGGCAGCTGTCAAGTCAAAAGCTACGGCGTTGGTGGCTCCCAATTGAGCCTGTACTTGACAAGCACTACCAAATAAATCATCAGGGGTGGAAGTCGCTAGCAGAATCAGGTCTAGGTCTTCTGGTTTAATTCCCGCAGATGCGATCGCCTGAATGCTTGCAGCAGTAGCGAGTACACTCAATGACTCGGATGGCTGCGCTAATCGTCGTTGACAAATTCCGGTTCTTGTGGTAATCCATTCGTCTGAAGTTTCAACCACTTCAGACAATCTTTGGTTATGGAGGGAAGTTGCTGGTACTGCCGAGCCACTTCCGGTAATTGCTACGCCTAAGTTTTGCACTCCTAAATCTCCCAAGCTATTAGCTTTTTGTCCTTTGTCTTTTGTCCTTTATCTTTTGTCCTTTGTCTTTGTCAGTTGTCCTTTGTCCTTTGTCCTTTACAAATGACCAATGACTAATGACTAATGACCAATGACTAATGACTAATGACTGAATCGCTAACCGCTCTCGCGCTCTAGGATATATTGGGACTGAATTCGTTGTATTACCTGGTTGTCAACAGCTTCTTTTGCCATGCGAATTGCATTAAAAACTGAAGGTGCTTGTGAGCTACCATGACCGATTAAACAGACTCCTGCTACCCCTAACAGCAAAGCGCCGCCGTGTTCTGCATGATCCATCCGCTGCTTAATCCGTTTCAGGTTTGGTTTTAAGAGTGCTGAACCGATTTGACCGTGCAATCCTTGGGGTAGTTCTTCCCGTAAGATTTGCAGAATAACTTCTCCGACTGCTTCGGCAAATTTTAACAATATATTACCGACGAAGCCATCACAGACAATCACATCAAAGCGACCGGAAAGCACATCACGCCCTTCGGCATTGCCAATAAAATTAATTTGGGAATTTTCACTTAGCATTTGGTGGGCGCGAACAGCTGCATCATTGCCCTTAGAGTCTTCTTCACCGATATTCAACAAACCTACCTTAGGTTCATCTGTACCCAAGACATACTGACTGTAAGCCGACCCCATAACGCCAAACTGCTCTAAAAACTTCGGACGGCAGTCTACATTCGCGCCGACATCAAGCACCAGCACTGGCTTACCAGCTATAACCGTGGGAAAAACTGTCCCGATTGCTGGGCGATCAATTCCCGGCAATCGTCCTAAGCGGAGCAAGGCTGATGCCATCGCGGCTCCAGAGTGACCTGCGGAAAATACGGCATCTGCCTGTTGTTGCTTGACTAAATCCATCGCCACATTGATAGAAGCCTTGGGTTTGCGTCTAACGGCGTTTAAAGGCTCCTCATTCATGGCGATCGCTTCCTCAGCAGTCACGATCTCTACCTGCCCTAAATTTGTTTTTGGCGGCAAGGCAGCTTCAATTTGTTGGGGATCACCGACCAACAGTATATTTACACCCAATTCTTCCCTTGCTCGCAGTGCGCCAGCAACGATTTCACTAGGTGCGTGATCCCCTCCCATTGCGTCAATTGCGATCCGTACGCGAGTCGATCTCATTGCTCAGAGCTTCTAGAAACCTTACAAATTTTACCAGATGGCTTTGCCTAAATAGCTTAACTTTCTAACTGCAAAACTACTTTTGTTACTATTGCAACAATTTTTCCTGGCAAGCTCAAGGTAGCACGAATTGTTTGGGAATTGGACATTGGGAAGAGACAAGGAAGAAACTTGTTCAATAATTTTTTCCCCCTTATCCTCCTGCTCTCCCTATTCCCTACTCCCCACTTTCCAATACCCAGTTAACTAGCGTCCGAACACCGTAGCCAGTTGCTCCCGCGCCGTTGTAGCCATTTTCTTTATCTGTCCACACAGGCCCAGCAATATCTATGTGTGCCCAAGGTGTTTCTTTGACGAATTGCTTGAGAAAAAGGGCAGCAGTAATAGCACCACCTGGGCGCGGCCCTGTATTCTTCATGTCCGCGATCCCAGACTTCAGCCCTTCAAAATATTTTTCTTCCATTGGCATCCGCCAAATCTTTTCCCCTGAACTTTGGGCAGCTTTCTCTAACTGGGAAGCTACAGCATCATCGGGAGTGTACAAACCGGCAATATTATCACCCAAGGCAATGATGTTAGCACCTGTTAAGGTGGCTAAATCTACGATCGCATCCAATCCTAATTTGTCGGCATATACTAAGGCATCTGCGAGGGTCAAACGTCCTTCAGCGTCGGTGTTGTTCACTTCGATTGTTTTGCCGTTTGATGCTGTGAGAACGTCTCCTGGGTGCATGGCGCGACCGCTAATCATGTTCTCAGTCACCGCTGAGATAAAGTGAACTTCCGAATTTGGCTTAATTTGAGCAATTGCTTTTGCCGCACCCAAGATTGCAGCTGCACCGCCCATATCCATTTTCATGGTTTCGATGCCGCTACCAGCACCTTTAATGTTGAGTCCGCCGGAGTCGAAGGTTACACCTTTACCGATAATTGCTAGTTTCTTTTTGGGTGTACCTTCTGGCTTGTAAGTCAAGTGAATGAATTTAGGTGGCAAATCGGAAGCTTGGGCTACTCCCAAAAAAGCACCCATGCCCAACTTTTCACAGTCTTCTCGTTCCAGAATTTGCAGTTGTAAACCGTACTCTTTAGCGATCGCAGCAGCTGTTTCTGCCAAAGTAATTGGTGTGACTGCGTTGGCTGGCGCTGCTACTAATTGCCGTGCCAAGATTACCCCAGAAACGATTTGATTGGCGCGGTTGATGGCTGCTTCTTGTCCACCGAATCCTAGTAAATCTACGGTTTCTATTTGTGACCCTTTCTCTTCAGGTTCAGACTTAAAGCGAATATCTTCGTAAAGTGCTAATTCTACACCTTCTGCGATCGCTTGGGCACTTGCTGCTGGATCGTTGTTCCATAATGGAAAACTAAAACCCAGAATTTTGCTTTTTTGCTTTTTTGCGACTCTGGCTACAGCCGCCGCAGCGCGTCGTAAAGTGTCGAGTTTTAGTACATCTGGTTTACCCAAACCTACCAGAATCAGTTTACGCACTGGTTTACCAGCATTCACGCGAGTAAAGATGGTACTGTCGGCTTTAGCTTTAAATTCTTCTTCGGCAATCAGTTCTTTTAAAACCCCGGAAAAGTTTTGATCTAAAGTTGCCAATTCTCCGGTTAACTCTACTGCATCTTCAAATAATCCAATTGCTAAAGTATCGCCTGTCCACTCTAACAAAGGCGTATTACTGAGTTGAATTGCCATTTTGAGATTTTGTGTAAATATTGCTTCTTGTACCAGTATTGCTCAAAATTCTGGTTTCAGAACTTCCTTAATGAGGCTTTGATACTCGTGAATGAACCTCGGAGCTTCGTCAACGAGTCTTTTAACTCCGTCGATGAACCTCGGAGCTTCGTCGATGAACCTGGGAGCTTCGTCGATGAACCTCGGAACTCCGTCGATGAACCTCAGAGCTTCGTCGATGAACCTGGGAGCTTCGTCGATGAACCTCGGAACTCCGTCGATGAACCTGGGAGCTTCGTCGATGAACCTCGGAACTCCGTCGATGAACCTGGGAGCTTCGTCGATGAACCTCAGAGCCTCGTCGATGACGCTTTGATCATTGGTGTCAACTTAAGCTAGGAATAGCTTAACTGTTGGCTTCATCACCCACCTTGAACTAAAGTTCAAGGCTAACAGCTAAAGTCTACTGAAGTAGACTAGAGATTTTTGGAGGTATTTAGTCATCTTCAGATGACTTG
>JBBSCU010000027.1:0-31896 GCA_038249935.1 Chroococcales cyanobacterium | reverse complement strand
TTTCCCAGTTTCTAGTTCATGCAAATTTTGTGTCTATGTGAACGCAAAGTCTATGCTAGATAAGCTTTTACCCAAACAGTTACCACGTATTTAGCATGAATTTTTACCCTCCAAAAAGGCTCAAAGTAAACAGCCTAGACTAGAGCTACCAAATGTGCCGAGTATTCCCAAAATTTCTGAAGGGTTATTACCTGTCACCCGTGCCAAAATATTCTGGATATCTGCGCTAGGACTGAAGAAATAAGCCCCACGTCCCTCGCTGATATTAAATTCTTGAAAGCTGTGAAACAGATTGATTTGGCGAGTTGCACCACCTGTAATTACTTCTATCGGTTGTCCCTGAAAGTTGCCTATAACTTGAGAGGACTCAGCGCCAAGTGTGTTATCAGGCACGATATTACTTTGCTGTGCTTGGGTTTTACTCGTGGGGAGACTTACACTTAAGCAGCCCAAAATCCCCGTCAATCCGAACTGCAAACACCTGTTTAATCCGTATTTTATCGTCATAGGGTGCTATTCATCTTGATTATATGAGTATCTAATAAAACTGTACCTTTGCACAATAAGTAAGCAAACATTTGTTAATTATGCAGTTTTCTGCAATAAAGCGAGTCAAAACTAATCGCTAATGCTTGCAATATATTAGGCTAAATTACAATGCAGTTTTCTGCAATCTTACATACACGAATATGTATATGTGAATGCTAAATCTTGCATATAAGATTGCATAAAAGGTGAATGACTAATTTTTATAGTTTCTTTATTCTGTATTGTGTGAATGAGTTTGTAACTCCAGTTATAAGCATAATTACACTAATACGGAAGATACAAAGCTACAAGGGGTTTTACTTCTACTTGTATTTAGTAAAAACCTAGCTATATTTTCCTAAAACTATTTGAAATAACCATCTCATTCTGATTCTAAAAAGAAAAAAAATGTCTAATTTTGTTGGTTCTGCTGTCGATGTTACTAAAACTGGTTCAATCTATGTAGACAGCTTATTATGGGGTAGTCGTTGGAAGATTGAAAACGACAATAGAAAACTTACTTACTCGTTTGTTGATAATAAGTCTTGGGATTACAACTTCGATAACGCTGAAATAAATGCCTTCACTAATGCGGTAAAATCCTGGGCTAATGTGGCTAATTTCCAGCTAGAGTATTCTGGTTTTAATGATTCTCAAGCTGAACTAATCTTTCATAGTGTTGATTCTTCTGTTTTTAACGGTGATGGCGTACTAGGTATGGCAATGCCGCCAGGAGTATCTTTTGACCTTTTTGTGGAAGGAGATGTTCTAGTTAACTGGGAGCTTTACCAAGGCAATTCTGATTCAGCACTCTTAGTTGGTGGCTATAACTACTACACTTTTGTTCACGAAATTGGTCATGCTTTGGGATTAGCTCATCCTCACGATGATGGAGGAACTTCTTCCATCTTTCCTGGCGTTGATGGTGCTTCAGATTATGGCGACTTTAGTCTCAATCAGTTTGTGACGACAATTATGTCTTACAACACTAAAAACAGTCCTTTTTCCCCTGGGTATGATGCAAATTGGGGATTTGCTGCGGGGCCAATGGCATTTGATATTGCAGCCATCCAACATATTTACGGTATCAATCGGACATACAACACAGGTAATAACGTCTATTTGCTTCCATCCTCTAATGGTGTGGGAACCTATTGGTCTTCTATTTGGGATGCAGGCGGAACAGATACCATATCTGGTCAAGGGGCAAGTAATTCGGTGATTATCGACTTGAACAATGCAACTCTGGCAAATAATGATCCTGATGCTGGCGGCTTTATTAGTCAAGTTGTTGGCGTTAAAGGAGGATTTACGATCGCTAACTCCCAAGGAGGTATATCTGTTATTGAAAATGCCATAGGAGGCAACTTTAATGACACTCTCACAGGGAATAGATACAACAATTATCTCTCTGGCCAGGGCGGGGACGATGTCATCAGTGGAAACGCTGGGAATGACAATCTCGAAGGCGGCGCGGGGAATGACACTCTTGAAGGCGGTGCTGGAAATGATACGCTTAATGGCGGCACTGGCAATAATACGCTCAATGGCGGCACTGGCAACGATCGCTATATATTCAAGAGTGATAATTACATAACTATCAATGAATACGCTGGTGAAGGTGTAGACACAGTTGAGTCTTCCTTTAGCTTTGACTTAGGCCCAGCTTATTTAGAAAACCTGATTCTAACAGGTACATCTGCAATCAACGGCACTGGTAATAGTCTCAACAATACAATTACAGGTAATAGTGCTAACAATAAGCTCACTGGTGGTACTGGCAATGATACCCTCAATGGTGGTGCTGGCAATGATAGTCTGATTGGTGATGGAGTTAACAACCAAACCAATACCTTTAGTAATAACTCTCCCCTGAGTATCCCTGACTTGTCTACAATTAGGTCTAACTTAGCTGTCAGTGGTTTAACTGGGTCAATTGCTGATGTTAACGTCACTTTAAATATTAGCCATAGCTGGGATTCTGACTTAGATGTATTCCTGATTAGTCCTACAGGCACTCGCGTTGAGTTATTTACTGACGTAGGCAGTAGCGGAAGTAATTTTACAAACACGACATTGGATGATGAGGCAGCAACATCAATTACATTCGGGACTGCTCCTTTTACCGGAACTTTCAAACCCGAAAGGCTACTATCTGCTTTTGATACTCAAAACCCAAACGGGACTTGGAGACTAGAGGTAACAGATGATGATAGTCTAATTACTGGTACACTCAATAATTGGTCGCTGCAATTTACAACTCAAACAGTTGACGTTGGCAATGATCTTCTTGACGGGGGTACGGGGAATGACACCCTCACTGGCGGTGCTGGTAATGACATCCTCACTGGCGGTAGTGGCAATGACATTCTAGTTGGCGGATCTGGTAACGATACACTAACTGGTGGCATCGGAAGCGATCGCTTTACTTTCAACTCTCGCAGTGAAGGAATCGACCGGATCACTGATTTTAGCGTAATTGATGATACGATTTTTGTCTCTGCATCTGGTTTTGGTGGAGGGCTAATTGCTGGTGCAGCGATCGCTACCAATAGATTTGCGATCGGCATAGCAGCTACTACAAGTAGTCAAAGATTTATTTACAGCACAGGTAATGGTTCTCTCTTCTTCGATCAAGATGGCATAGGAGCGATCGCTAAAATCCAAATTGCTACACTCAATACCGGATTGTCCCTGAGTAACGCAGATATTGTCGTTGCTGCTTAACTATTTTTAAGGGGTAGGTTAGGTTGAGGAACGAAACCCAACATTTTCAGGGCTTTGTTGGGTTGTTCAACTTGGTTGAAGGGCTGATTGATCACCAAATTTTCGGTATCCATCATGTCAAACCAGGCCTAAATCAGTTAGCTTGGGATGTAGGAATTCTTGTATTTGATGCGTTGCTTATTCTCATCGGCTGGATAATGATCAAAACAGAAGTCAGAATTCAGCAATCATTAATCAATGATAAAGTGTGATTTTTCTCCTTCTGTCCCACTTCCCACTTCTCACCTATGCCTACAGATGCCTTTGAAAAAACTAGCTGGAGTTGGCAGCTTTCTCAATTTCAACAACAAGCAGGAGAATGGTGGGAATACCAGTTTTACCGCTTGGAACGAGTTTTACCAGAATTGCCTACTGGATGGTCAATTAGCCCAAGGCTTGGTGAGTTGCTGAAATTTCTGTTTTGGCTGGTAATCGGTTTATTTTTAGCTTGGGTGGCTTGGCGGTTATGGCGAGAATTCAGTCCTTATGTCTATTCTTGGCTGAGTAGAGGTGGCAATTTCACTGATTTTCGCGTAAAAACTAGCTCTAGTAAGTCATCCATTCCTCTTTTATTGGCGCGATCGCAAGAATATTACCGTCAGGGTAACTACCGTGAGGCTTGTCGTTGTGTCTATTTAGCGATGTTGGAGCATTTGCATCAAATAGCAATGTCTAACGATAAGCGACTCGTCTACGCACCTCATAAACTCAGCCGTACAGATGGAGAATATCTAGAATTGCTGCGATCGTCTGTGACTTCCATGCAGCCTTATGAAACTGTAATTACCACTCACGAGCAATTGTGTTTTGGTAATGCCGAGATTTTGCCAGACAATTATGATCAGTGTTGGCAAGCTTATCAAGAAATTTCTCAGCAATGAATAAAGTCATACAGTCATGAATTATCGAAATAGAATTCTTCTTCAAGACTGACATTTTGTTTAATGAACAAAACCTTAAACAGAGATGATATAGAAAAGGTGGGTTAAGCGATCGCCTAACTCACCTTTCTTTATATAGATTAGGAGTTGCAAATTAATACATCCACATTCCTTATTCTTCTGGCTCTAATTCCACTTCTTCTTCCTCTTCATCTTCACTTGCTTTCGCCACGGAGTTAGCAGAAACAACAGCGCCTTTATCTAGCTTTTCACGCACTAGTTGCTTAATTTGTTCAGCAAATTCAGGCTTTTCTTCAAGATATTTGATGGCGTTGTCTCGTCCTTGGGAAATATTATTACCGTCGTAACTATACCAAGCTCCTTTACGGACAAGAGTGCCAGTTTCTTCTGCTAAGTCAACAATACAACCCAAGGTAGAAATACCTTTGCCAAAGATAATGTCGAATTCCGCTATTCTGAAAGGCGGCGCTACTTTATTTTTAGCGACTTTGACTTTAACGCGGTTTCCATATTCATCTGTACCTTTTTTCAAGGTTTGAATTCGGCGAATATCTAAGCGCACCGAAGCGTAAAATTTCAATGCGTTACCACCAGTTGTGGTTTCTGGGCTACCGTAGGTAACACCGATTTTTTGCCGCAATTGGTTGATGAAAATTACTGTACAACCAGATTTACCAATGTTACCAGTAATTTTACGCAAAGCTTGGCTCATCAACCGCGCTTGCAGACCGACGTGGATATCACCCATGTCGCCTTCAATTTCAGCCCGCGGAACTAGTGCTGCTACTGAGTCAATTACTACAATATCAACCGCAGCAGAGCGAACAAGCTGATCGACAATTTCTAAAGCTGATTCGCCATTATCAGGCTGGGAAATTAACAAATTGTTAATATCTACACCTAATGCCGCAGCGTAAGTGGGGTCAAGGGCGTGTTCAGCATCAACAAAAGCAGCAATACCGCCATTTCTTTGCACTTCGGCGAGGGCGTGTAGCGCGACTGTAGTCTTACCAGAACTTTCCGGCCCATAAATTTCAATGACTCTTCCCTTGGGTAAACCACCACCCAATGCCAGATCCAAAGTAAGCGCCCCACTGGAAATAGTCTCCACCCGCATCCGGGTAGCATCGCCCAGCCGCATGATTGCTCCTTTACCAAAGGTGCGCTCAATTTGGTTTAGCACCATAGTCAGCGCTTTTTGCTTGCCAGAAGTATCGGTCTTGCCAGAAGTATCGGTGTTGATAGCCATTCCTGCCTCTAATGCCTCTAAATATATGGTTTTAAGGAGTGTTGGTTTTGGAGTTTGAGTAGAACAGATATACTATTTTAACCAGAAAATTCTGGAATAGGATTTCTCAAATCAAAAAAAGGGTGTGATAAGATCGTAACTTGATCGCTACCAGATTAGGGTATTTCTGCACAACGATCCCAACTTGCACTCAGAGATGACTTCTTTTGACTGGATCAGCTATTGCTTTTAGGTTTACGCAATTTCTGAGAACCAATTGGGCCGAGAATTTGGTTAAGGCTACGCAATTGCTCTGCTGTACCCATCCCAATTAACCGATCGCCTGGCATTAAAACTGTATCGCCAGTAGGGCCACCGATGAGAGTCCCATCAAGGCGGCGAATTGCCAGAACCAATGCCCCAGATTGCGATCGCAATCTCGCTTTTTGCAAAGTTTGACCCACACAGGGACAAAAAGCCGGGTCGAGTAAAAATTCTTCCATATATAACTGGCGGTCTGCACCTGTCAAAATGCCGTCTACAAAATCTAACACTTGGGGTCTGAGAGCCGCAGCAGCCATGCGCTTACCACCAGTAATGTAGGGAGATATTACTTCATCGGCACCAGCGCGTTGTAACTTCTGCAAAGCTTCTTCTTTACTTGCCCGGGCGATCGCCCGAATTGCTGGATTCAATGTTTTTGCTGATAAAACAATATATAAATTTTCGGCATCTGAAGGAAGTGCCGCAACGATACAAGTCGCCCGTTCAATGCCAACTTTCAAAAGTGTATCATCTAGGGTAGCGTCACCTTGGTATGCCGTGTAACCTTCTGACTGCGCCCTTTGTACCGATTCGATATCCGAATCAATCACCACAAAAAGTACATCTTCTGCCTGAAATTCCTTGGCAATTTGACGACCAGTCCGACTAAATCCACAGATGATGTAATGTTCTGATAGGGATTCCATTAACCGCCTCTGCTGCTGTAGCCGAATTCCTTCGTGAAAGTAGCCTTCAATGATCGCTTGTGTAAATCTATTGACAATGTAACCGATATTCATCACACCCAACAAAATCAGGGCAATTGTAAACAACCGTCCTCGGCTACCCAGTGGGTGCGTCTCTCCATATCCTACAGTCGCTAAGGTGATGACTGTCATGTAAGCCGCGTCTTCCCATGACCAGCCCTCTATTATTCGATACCACAAAGTGCCAATGAAGAAAACACCGCCGAGAGCGATCGCCCCAGCCATTAACTCCTTTTGGATACGTTGATATTTTTGCTCAAGTGTTGAGAATGACGTAAAAATAGTATTTTTAGCCTAATTTTTCTAGTTTTCTATTAACTTTAAAGTTATCTCTACCAATAGTCCAATCACTCAGGACTACTTAGCTTTTTTCTTATCTAGTGCTTCTTGAATAGCGCGTCTACAGAACTCTGGGGGATCATCTTGTGCTTTCACCTCTTCCTTCATATCTTTAGTAACCCGAAAGTTGAGTTGTTCGGTTAGTTCTTTGCTTGGTTGATTTCCGAAATTTTCAGGTTTACCCTTGGGGTTAGGCATTGTTGAGAGATGTGAATAACGCTTGAATCGATGTTAACAACGATATAAAGTTTTAAATCGGTGGTGTTCTCAGTCTGACAAACGGTTCACCACCGATACCACTTTTACCAAGAGGTAATTCTATTTTATGTTCACGCGTTCCGAGTTAGAAATCAAAACCATCCCAGAATTACGTGACTTAGCCCGTCGATACGGTGTTAAGCCTACAGGGAGTGCAGCATACAAAGTCAGCTACATCACATGATGGTATTCCCTCAGCTAGCACTTCAGCAGGTGAGAGAAGGAAAGGGATTAAAACCACCTGGATTTAGCGTAATTCAATTTTTTGAAGGGGTGATAGATGAAATAAATTCACCCACAGATGAGCAAGCAGCACTCATTAAAATCACCTTGGAAGGTAGGAGGATGGCTTACCCCGATAGATTTGACCAAGAAAACCTGCTGAATTTGCACAAGGCTAAGATGCACCTTGAGATTGCCGTTGGGTTACTGACTCAGTAACATTTTCAATTTCTCGCTAAACTCCCTTCATCCCAAAGGGGAGTTTTTTTCACCACCACAATGCGTTTGAGGTTATATAAGCGTTAGCTTAAGAAGAAGTACGAGTTGTGCTAAATAAACGTGAGTTCGATGAACCTCTCCCTCCCAGCCTCCCTCTCCGAAACGGAAAGGGAGGAGCAACGAAAAATTCAGCTTTTTGCTCCCCTCTCCGCGTCGGAGAGGGGCTGGGGGAGAGGTCAAATAAAACTTGTCGAACTCACGTTAAATAAAAAGTAATTTTTAGAGATTTCTAGCAAACTTGTAAATAACTATATAATGAAAAGCTTTCAGGAGGAGCGGCAGTGAGCCTACAAACTCTCGTTGATCAAGCCACCATCCCCCCAGATTCAGGGTCAGCATCTAGTCTATTTGATGCAGATAGCTTTAATGAAGCTGTCATGTCCACCTACGCCCGGTTTCCCTTAGCCCTAGAACGGGGTGCTGGATGCCGGGTTTGGGATACACAGGGGCGAGAATATCTGGACTTTGTGGCGGGAATTGCCACTTGTACTTTAGGACACGCCCACCCAGCGATGGTAGAAGCGGTGACACGCCAAATCCAAAAGCTGCACCATGTCTCTAATTTGTACTACATTCCTGAGCAAGGTGAATTGGCAAAATGGATCGTTGATCATTCCTGCGCCGATCGCGTATTTTTCTGCAATTCTGGAGCTGAGGCCAATGAAGCTGCGATTAAATTAGCGCGGAAATATGCCCACACAGTTTTAGACATTGAAAAACCGATTATTTTAACCGCCCATGCCAGTTTCCACGGACGGACTTTAGCGACTGTTACCGCCACCGCCCAACCGAAATATCAAAAGTATTTTGATCCCTTGGTTCCGGGTTTCCACTACGTAAATTACAACGATATTAACGCTGTGGAAGTGGCGATAAGTGAGTTGGATGAAGGTGATTATGGGGTAGCAGCGATTCTAATCGAGCCATTGCAGGGAGAAGGCGGTGTGCGTCCCGGAGATGTTGCCTATTTCAAAAAGCTACGGCAGATTTGCGACGAAACTGGCATTTTATTGATTTTTGATGAAGTGCAAGTTGGTATGGGGCGCAGTGGCAAATTATGGGGTTACGAACATCTCGGCGTTGAACCGGATATTTTCACCAGTGCCAAAGGCTTAGGTGGCGGTATCCCCATCGGCGCAATGATGAGCAAAAAATTCTGCGATGTTTTTCAACCAGGGGAACACGCCAGTACCTTTGGCGGAAATCCGTTTGTGTGTGGTGTAGCACTCAGTGTCTGCCAGACATTAGAGCGGGAAAATATTTTGCAGAATGTGGAAGAACGGGGTGAACAATTGCGATCTGGATTGAGAGCGATCGCTGCAAAATATCCTCAGTATATTACTGAAGTTCGGGGTTGGGGTTTAATCAACGGTTTGGAGTTGCGATCTGACATTGAGCTAACCGCAGCCGATGTCGTCAATGCTGCCATCAACCAGGGCGTATTGCTGGTACCCGCCGGGCCAAAAGTTGTCCGATTTGTGCCACCGCTGATTGTCACAGAAGCCGAAGTAAACACAGCCTTGCAAGCTGTGGATCAAGCGATCGCGATCGCCACAAAGTAGACAATCTGAAAAATATAGCGGTTCTGGTGTGGATGCAACCCAATTTGTCGGGGCACAACAATGTTTATGTTTGTGTCCCAACGATAAACTTAAAAATTACAACAAGCCTCGTTTACCATTGGGGCGCACGGTCATCCAATTTGTTTTAGCTAGTGCTAACTGCTCATCAGAAATTTTGGCACTGGTGAGATTAGCACCACACAGATTAGCTCCTCGGAGGTTGGCATTGGTGAGATAAGCATCGCTGAGGTCTGCGCCTCGCAAGTCTGCCCCTTCCAGATCAGCATGATTCAAGTATGCTTTGCTCAAATTAGCATCCTTGAGATTTGCTCTAGTGAGACTGGCTCTGCTAAAGTCGCTATTCTGGAGATTAGCTCCCTGGAGATTGGTTTTTTGAAATTGAGCAGAATGGAAATTTGTTTGGGATAAGTCAGCACCTTGCAGGTTCAGCAAATTTAAATTGTGTAGGGCAAAATCCCGCCTTCCCTTCAGATAGGCGGCTAGTAAACCTTGGGTATCTAACTTGCGCTCAACTTTAGAATTTTGAACCTGGGAACCATTACTGTTGCTATTAGCCAAAGTTGTTGATTTGCCCATCCCAGAACCCTGGTGTAATCGAGATGCTTCTGCTGCCTTAGCTCGTCTAGCGCGAATTGCTGCCGCCACCTGTGCTATTCCGATATTGGTAACAGCCGCAGAAGGGTTGTTAGATAAAACAGCAGAATTCCCCAGACGGTTATGTGTTTGATCTTTAGATCCACCATCAGATTTAACTAGCAAACCCTTTGCTAAACTATCTAAATATGGTTCTATTTCCAATGCTCTGAGAACTTCTGCCGCTGACTGATAGCGATTACGTACAGACACCTCTAACATTTTTCGTAATACATTGCTCAAGTGGTCACTCACTTGCACAAGCTGCTCCCACATCATCTCGCCAGTATTGGGATTGTAATCTAAATCTTTAGGAGTTTTACTAGTGAGCAAATAAATGCATGTTACCCCCAGTGCGTAGATATCACTGGCGTAGACTGGACGCATAGCCATTTGCTCTGGAGGTGCAAAACCAGGAGTACCAATGGCATATGCAGTTAATGCTGTCTGTCCCGATTGACTTATTGCACCTTGGGTAACTTGGTCTTTGACAGCACCAAAGTCAATGAGTACCATTCTGGCATCTTGAGTGCGGCGAATTAAGTTGGCTGGCTTGATGTCACGGTGAATCACCTTTTGCTCATGGATGTATTGCAGCAGTGGCAGAGTCTCGCTTAAGAATTGCTTGACTCCAGTTTCGCTCAAGATACCCTTAAGCTTGACCTCCTCCTGCAAGGTATCACCGCCAATATATTCTTGAACTAAGTAAAATTGTTCATGATCTTCAAAATAGTCTAACAATCTTGGTACTTGGGGATGATTGCCAATCTTACCTAGAGTTTTGGCTTCTCGCTCAAAGAGTTCTCTGGCCATCTGTAAAACGTGTGGGGCGCTTCCTGATGGGCGTAATTGCTTGATTACGCAACTCGGTTCTCCTGGTAAGCCCTGATCATTGGCTAAGAAGGTAGCTCCAAAGCCACCCTGACCTAATGGTTTGATCACTTGATAGCGATCGCGCAACAGTAATTGCGAGCCACAGGATTGACACCTTTGGCTATTTGCCAAATTTTCTGGATTGGGACAGGTAGGATTTAAGCAGTAGCTCATGCACTGTCAACTCGCTGCACAAATAATCACGGGGAACGTTACAAGCTGTTTCAATTATTTAGAGATTAATCAACTCTGGCAAGGTAATTTTTGCTGAAATCCTTTGAAGAGTTTCTAAAGTTTAATTAAGACTATGTAGATGATTTATTATACTTACACTAAAAATTATTGTCTACACCTTCAAGCCTTCGGCTCTGATGCTTGCAGTCTTAATGATCAGTTTTTAACAGGATGCGATTAAATATACTGGAGAGCAGTGTCCAAGGTCAGTTGATATCACTTGCTCTACTTTGGGAAACCCCAAGACCGCAGTTGCTCCTGTACTTGGAGAGAAGTCGGAGCGGCGGCTTGGGCAATTTAGAATCGGCTCCCTTAGTCGTTAAGAGACTATTAGCTGGCTTTAATATTCACACTAATTAGCTGTTCGAGAAGTGCAAATACATCACTGCGGCTGAGTTTTTCTTTACCATTAGCAAGAGCATCAAGAGTACCATTAGCCAAGGTTAAGGGAATTTGGCAAAAGTCCAAGGCAGGACCCGTAGGAAGGTCTTTGGTGTAAGCTTCTGCCAAGACTAGATTGCGCCGCGCATACTCTTGCATATTTGCTGCATTCCAACCCTCTGGAAAGAAGTCTACCCCACGCTCTAAATCTTCAGTATGATTACGCAGGATATTAACTGCTTGTAAACCCCGGCCAAATCCAATGGCCTGGGTCCGGTTTGTTTGCGTTCCATCGTACCAAGTCCATAAGTCCGAAAGCAACAATCCCACCGCACCTGCAACCCCAAAGGTATAACGATCCAAATCAGATTCTGTGTAAATTTTCCAGTTTCTTTCTGCCCAGTAAGCCATCCGGTCGGCCATTGCAGCAGTAGCATCCCAAATTCGAGGTGCGATAGTTTCAGGTGCTAGCAACGACCATTCTCTAATCCTCACGGTGACTTCTTCTAAGGAATCCTCGTACCCGCTAAATCCTGCAAAGAAAGCATCTACTGGGAAGCCATCAACCCCTGCCTGTAATGTCAGGCTAATTGTTCTTAACAACTTTGTCTTTGTAAAATTATCTAGTTCTGGATGATCTTCAATTTCATCAATGGCACGCATACACAAATATGCTGATGCTACTGCTTCTTGCAATCCTGGCGGTAAAAGATTAATTGGAATATAAAAAGTTCGGCTAGTTTCTTTAAGGATTTGCAATGCATCTCTACGTAAATCCATGTTTTCACTCCCCGCTTGATTTTTGTACCACATGAAGTTTGCAGTTTTTTGATGATACTGGATATAGTTTTGATTAAACCTTAAAAACTATAGACTATAAAATACGCTAGTATTTCATCTAAAAATTAATAGTTTTTGGTGTTGCAATTAACAAAACTCTCAATCTTATCAAAATCTAGTCTAGTATATAGGGTTTTGGTTGCAAAAAAGTGTGAAATGCCGTTTTATATAGCCTTCATAAAGTTTGAGTACATATATAAAAAATTATGCTGATATTTGGTTAATTAACGCGAAATTTTTCCATAAGCGAAGATCATTTTAGTGGTTTGAGGTGTCATGATTCTGCGTTAATCTAACTAGTAAAATATAATTTTTGTATATATAAATACAATAGCGTAAAATTTGATAACGAATAATAGCAACTGTACACACCCGTAGATGCAAACGGCAGCTTGCCAAAGAGTTAGGGTAAGTTAAATTGGATACAGAGGGCTAGGATGCGTGCGGCAAGCTACGCCTACGCTGATTAAGAAGTGATATTAGCGACTATAACCTTAATATAATACATTTTGAAGTGCGAAATATGAGATTAAAGTAATTATTTTGGTGAAAAAAGTCATCTCGCAAAAGAGACATAATTTTTGATTGCGTCAATTTTAACTGATGTAAAAGGGTTATTAAATAACCCAATATAACTTTTTTGTGGTCATGAGTTTAATGTCGCTCCAAAAAGAGGTTTACAATTAGTACTTATAAAGAGCAACTGTACATTAGTACTCTAGTAATTGTAATATTTGAAGTTAAGAAAGAATATATTATTGGTGGGCTTGGTCAATTTATCGTGGTAATGGTTACAGCCTATTTATTTAATCAAGACCTACCAGGTGGAAGATTGGAAAAGTAAGGGGGCATAAGACCCCCTACTTTTTCCTGCTATTCGTCCCGATCTTACATGGGGATAGAGAATTTTACGGAATTAGTTAAATCTACTAATAGTGTGTTGGTAGCGAAGATTAGGAATATGCCAGAGGGTAAATCAAACAAATACCTACCCTATAATTTCCCAATTTAGCTTTGTCCTTCAGTAAATCCAGTTGCATCACTTTCTTTGAGGAATCCACTGTAGGCTTCCATACCGTGTTCACTGATATCCAAACCTTCTAACTCCTCTTCTTTAGATACTCTAATACCTAAAGTAGCTTTCAGTGCCAGCCAAAAAATACTACTGAGTAAAACAGTGAAGCCACCTACTGTAACAACGCCCAGTAACTGAATACCGAACTGTCCAACACCACCACCTGTAAATAAACCTTTTGCTGGACCAAGTGCATCACCATACCAGGAATAAACACCAGGACCAACAGCCCATAGTCCTACTGCTAGAGTTCCCCAGATACCACAAACTAGGTGAACTGAGGTAGCTCCCACTGGGTCATCAATGCCAAGTTTGTCAAAGAATGTTACAGAAAAAACTACCAGTACTCCAGCAATCAAGCCAATGATAAAAGAACTGCCGATGCTGACGTAAGCACAAGATGCTGTAATCCCAACCAAACCAGCCAAAATGCCATTGATAATCATTGACAGGTCTGGTTTGCCTAAGTACAACCAAGCTGTGATTGTGGCTGCAATACCACCGGCTGCACCAGCCATGTTGGTTGTTAAGGCAATGTGAGTGATTGCACCAGGATCAGCAGCCATCACAGAACCGGGGTTGAAGCCAAACCAGCCCAACCAAAGTATCAAACAGCCCAAAGTGGCAATACTCATGTTATGACCAGGCATAGCTACGACTTGCCTATCTTGATATCTACCAATACGTGGTCCGAGAAATGCTGCTCCCATCAAAGCTGCCCAGCCACCCACAGAGTGAACCACCGTAGACCCGGCAAAATCCCAAAAGCCTCTGTCTGCTAGCCAACCAGCTCCCCAAATCCAATGTCCAGTAATGGGGTAGGCAATACCTACAAGTAAGAGGCTGAAAATTAGGAAATCAAGAAACTTAATCCGTTCGGCTACCGCACCAGAAACTATTGTTGCTGCTGTTCCGGCAAACACTAGCTGGAATAAAAATTTGGCAGCTAAGGGTACACCAGCCCAACTAATGCCACTGAAGATACCTTTGTAGGCTTCTCCTGTAGCAGGACTGTTATCTGCTCCTCCTAAGAAAAATCCATTCAATCCAATAAAGTCATTGCCATCGCCGAACATTAAGCCAAAACCGATCGCCCAAAAGGCAACGGTAGCAAGAGCAAATACAATCAGGTTTTTAGAAAGAACGTTGACAGCGTTTTTCTGGCGGCAAAAGCCGGTTTCTAGCATACAAAAACCAGCGTTCATGAAGAACACTAAAAAGGAGGCGATCGCAACCCATAGTGTGTCAAGAGCAACTTTAAGTTCTGCTGTCGTTGGTCCTGCTGCTGGAGTTTGAGCAACTGCGGCACAACCCCAACCCAACACAATCAAACAAGCCAAAGGTAAGCAGGCTTGCCAACTGGGAGAGAGTCGCTTAATTGCTAAATTAAATAGCTTGACTTTTGCGTTAGATTGTGAATCTATAGCATAATTTCTTGCAGACAGACGCCTACTTTTTGTTTTCAATTTTTGTTTGTACATGAATCTAAACAGCATCCTCCAAAAACAGCAAAAAACAGGTTAAGCATAAAAAACTAACGCCCGAAGTTAATCCAGTGGTTTTTGATATTTTTCTTTTAAACCACTTGTTTAGAAACTTGAAAATCAAATAACCTTGGTAGGAGTTTAGGAAACTATTGGCACATATGTAAATATTTTTTGGAAATCTTCATTAAGAAATTATTATGTAGTTTATAAAACAGTCAAGTAGTTTTTCAATTAATCTTCAATCTTGCAAAATTTCTTTGGCATGAAAAGTAGAAATCGTCTGAAATTGTCAACATAATGCCAATAAAAAATGCGGTGAGAAGTGGCAACCTGCGTAACAATCTTAGTTATTTTTTCCCTGGAACCCACCTTTTTTTTCATATCAACTCAACAACTTTGATTTAGGGAAAAAATCTCAACTCTCCCTCACAGGAAAATATAAGAATACTTCCTGTTGCACTTGTGGTGAATCCATGCCTAAACTGATAAATTTGACTGATTTTCTATTTACTAGAACCAAAAAACTGTATTATTTAATACGTTTTCTAGCATTTGTAGTAGCAAACAGCCTTTGAGGGATCAAGGAAAGCAACTGTATCGTTTACAGGTTAAGTATTTCCCGATATCAGAATAGGACAATTCAGTATTTTATTAATTTTCTATACGAAAAGTTAATTATTCGTTACTTTAAAGCTGCTAACAAGCTTTTCTTGGTAACGGCAATTTGTTGAACTGCTACTGCTGTTAAGATTTTACAATTCAAGTCAAGGATAATTTATACCCTGTCACCTGCTCCCTGTTTTCAAAATACATGACTAGAGCATCTGTTTTAAATATTGTTCATAGCCCAATTGTTCTAGTTTTGCTTGTTTGGCGATTACTGATTCCGAAAGGGTTTGACGATATTGTTGCACTTTTTCTAGCAATTCTGGTTGGTGGGTTGCTAGGATTTGTACTGCTAAAAGTCCGGCATTTTTAGCATTACCGATCGCTACTGTTGCTACAGGAATACCCGCAGGCATTTGGACAATTGAATACAAAGAATCAACGCCTTGCAAATTCCGGGTGGGTACGGGAACACCAATAACCGGAAGTGGGGTTAAAGATGCTACCATTCCGGGCAGATGTGCAGCACCACCCGCACCGGCAATAATTACTTTAATGCCGCGTTGGTGTGCAGATTGAGCATATTGCACCATGCGTTGTGGGGTGCGATGAGCAGAAACGATCGCCACTTCCCTCTCAATGCCAAATTCGTCACAAACGGCGATCGCGTCTTTCATAATAGGCAAATCGGAATCACTGCCCATGATAATACCAACTAAGGGAGCCATAATAATTCAAAATTCAAATTGGTTGCATCTAAAATCAGATTTAGCTATCTTCTCGCTAATGTGATGATTCAAGCAATACAAAATCCTGTAAATATTATCAATGCTAGAGTACCAAGTTACAAAGATTTGCAAATGCTGTCGGTTAACCATGAGGGCATAATTGAGCAAATTCTGCCAATGGGTGCAGTAGGGGTACACAACCGTATATCCGTAATAGATGTAACAGGTGACTGGATTTCATTAGGAGGCGTTGATCTACAGATTAATGGGGCGTTGGGATTGGCATTTCCTGATTTAAAAGCTGAAAACTCTTATATTATCCCGAAAATAACGCAATTTTTGTGGAATGTTGGGATAGATGGATTTTTACCGACACTTGTGACAACTTCAGTAGAAAATATTCAGCGATCGCTTGCTGTAATTGCTGATATTATCCCCTGTCAACAAGCAGGTGCCAAGATTCTCGGAGTACATTTAGAAGGGCCATTTTTGAATTACCAAAAGCGTGGCGCACACCCAGCAGAGTACTTGTTACCCCTCACAATTGACAAGGTAAAGCAGGTTTTGGGAGATTATGCCCACGTCGTAAAAGTCATCACCTTAGCGCCGGAGTTAGATCCCACTGATGAAGTCATACCATATTTGCGTTCTCTGGGCATCATCGTTAGTTTAGGACATTCTCAGGCAACATTTACCCAAGCGCAACGTGCTTTTGAACTCGGTGCAACGATGGTAACTCACGCTTTTAACGCCATGCCATCATTACATCACCGCGAACCAGGATTATTAGGCGTAGCAATTACCCATCCTAATATAATGTGTGGTTTTATTGCTGATGGTGAACACGTTTCGCCCACAATGCTGCAAATATTACTTCGCGCCAGCAATTACAAAAAAGGGCTTTTCCTTGTCAGCGATGCCCTTTCACCACTGGGATTACCTGATGGCGTGTATCCTTGGGACAGTCGGCAAATTGAAGTTAAAAACGGTACTGCACGATTGGCGGATGGCACCTTATCGGGGACGACTTTACCCTTATTGCTGGGAGTGCAGAATTTGGTGAAGTGGGGGATTTGTGACGTGGAAAGTGCCATTTTACTAGCTACCGATGCACCTAGACAAGCAATTAATTTACCAGGAATTGCCAAGAGTCAACCCGCTAATTTATTACGCTGGCATTGGGATGAAGCGACAAAAGAACTAACTTGGCAACGATTATTGGCTTAAATTTCGCGTCAAGGTAAAAGCGAATTGACGAAAACAAACTCTGCGTCCTTACTGAAATCTGAGCAGAGGAAGCCGCTCAGATTTCTCAGTCAGTCTCAATTCTTAATTCGTCGAAAATTTACGAAATTATCTACTTATTCACTTTCGTAAATGCTAAGTTTTTAAAAGCAAAAACTATCATCAACGCTTAAAAAATTACGACTCAATCAACACAAGTTTACGAACCTGAGAATTGTTTCCTTGAGAGTTGCGTGATGAAACAGCAGTTAGCAAAAACTTCCAAGAGCGAGGAGAAAGTATAGACGGATCGATCATTGAAAGAAAACTCTTGACATTTTTCTGCTTTAGTGCTACCATAATCCAATGGATCTTCAAGTAATTTTTTATATCTTCAAAGACGGGAATCTTTGAGCGATGTTGTTCATCTACTAAAGCGTAAATCTTCTCCTTCATCAAAATATTTGTCGCCAATCGGCGAGACAAAGAAAACTTTTGATTATACGCACCAAACCAGATAGTTCGGTAAGCAAGACACTGATTTAAGAAAATAGCGTCGCCAAACTGGGCAATCCGAATCCAGGAATCGATATCATCACAGTTAGCATCAAATGTAGAGTCCCAACCACCAGTTTGCAGGAAAGCATCACGCTGACAGGCTACTTGTACAGGTGTGCCAAAAGGTACAAGCTCTAAGAGCATACCGTAGTGAATATCGGCTTGGGGGATATAAAAAGCTAAACCGGGACCAACTTGGGGGGTGCGAGATATTTCAACTTCATTACCATCCACCTGAGCCGCCACACAAGAGCAGATTACAGCATCGGGACGAAGTGCGATCGCTTTCGCCATCTCTTCTATGCAGTTGGGAGCTAAATAGTCGTCATCATCCAAAAACTTAATCCAGTCGCCGCTAGCTTTGCCAACTCCAGCATTTACCGTTGCTGCATGACCTTGGTTCACTTCATTACGATGGTAAACAACGTTGTTCCCTAAGCTTTTAACATAGGTTTGGGTGTCATCAGATGAACAGTCATCGGCAACAACCACCTCACACTCAATTGTTTGGTTACGAGCCGAATCGATTGCTCTTTGCAGCAACTTTAAGCGATTATAGGTAGTGATGACGACGCTAAATTTCATAAATTTTACCCTTGTGGTATAGGATTCTGCAATATAGCTTTGATATCTAGGCTGTTGTATCAGTAAAATTATCAATCCCAACAACTAGACTGAAATAGGATTATCGATTTATAATTGATGATCGTGAGTTTTTTAAGCAGACCCAAAGACTATGAACGCTCAAGACATTATCCGCTCAATTGAGGCGGAACAGATAAAATCGAACCTGCCCGACATTTATGTGGGCGATACAGTAAAAGTCGGAGTAAAAATTAAGGAAGGCGAGAAATCCCGCGTCCAACCCTACGAGGGAGTAGTGATTGCCAGACGCAATGGCGGCATCAACGAAACTATTACAGTCCGTAAAGTTTTTCAAGGTGTAGGGGTTGAGCGGGTGTTTTTGTTGCATTCTCCCCGGATTGACAGCATCAAAGTATTACGTCGCGGTAAAGTCCGCCGTGCTAAGTTGTATTATCTTCGCGATCGCGTCGGTAAGGCAACCCGGATTAAACAACGATTTGACCGCCCTTTGTAATTCGTCTTTCCAAAGTATGGGAGAAATCTCAAGCCTCAAGCGGCATCTGCCGCTAACTTGTTTTTTAGATAAAATTGAGGTATGATATAAATCGCATATTGCGTTAAACTTAAATTCAGTTCAGCGCAATAACTGAATCAAAAACAGCTTGTGCGCTCTTAGTTCAGTTGGTAGAACGCAGGTCTCCAAAACCTGATGTCGGGGGTTCAAGTCCTCCAGGGCGCGCTCAAGAGCAATAAACAAAGCCCGAAATAATTACGCAGCTGCTATATTAGCAGTTAGCGCTAATAATTTCGGGTAAATTTATTTTATTTGCAGTTGTTTTGCTTTCAGTGAGTGAAATAGAGTCGAAACTGCAAACCGGGACGACAATTAAGCAGGAACTAACTGTACAAGAAACGGGGGATGAACGGCCGTGGCCAAAAAAAGTGAGGCAGAATTGCCAGAAACCAGCAATGGATTTAGCTTTGGCAACTTCATACAGGGAACCAAAGAAGAACTTGAGAAAGTAGTTTGGCCTAGTCGGAAGCAGATAGTAAGCGAATCCGCCGCTGTGTTGTTAATGGTGGCACTCTCCGCGTCTTTGATATACTTGGTCGATGGATTGTTTGCTTGGGCAGCAAAACAGGTGTTCTGATGACTTTTGCAACAGATGAACCACGCGACTCAATATTCCAGTCGGAGGAGACAGCAGAAACAGCAGAAGCAGCGTCAACAGAAGTACGCTGGTATGCGGTTCAAGTAGCCTCAGGCTGTGAAAAGCGTGTAAAAACTAACTTAGAACAACGCATTCAAACTTTTGATGTAGCTGACAAAATTGTCCAGGTGGAAATTCCGCAAACGCCAGCGGTGAAAATCCGCAAAGACGGCAGTCGCCAGCATACAGAAGAAAAGGTTTTCCCTGGTTACGTGCTGGTGCGGATGATGATGGGTGATGATACATGGCAGGTGGTACGAAACACCTCCCATGTAATTAATTTTGTGGGTTCAGAACAAAAACGTGGTAGTAGTAGCAGGGGTCGAGGTCATGTCAACCCCATACCATTAAGTTCTTCAGAAGTAGAGCGTATATTCAAACAAACCAGCGAACAGGAGCCGATTCTCAAAATTGACATGGCTACTGGTGATAAGATCATGGTGCTTTCTGGTCCATTTAAAGACTTTGAAGGCGAGGTGATTGAAGTCTCTCCAGAGCGGAGTAAGCTTAAAGCCTTGCTCTCAATTTTCGGCAGGGATACACCAGTAGAATTGGAATTTAATCAGGTAGAGAAACAAAGCTAAATACAAATGGCGAAGAAAATAGTAGCGGTCATTAAACTGGCCCTGAATGCTGGAAAAGCCAACCCAGCACCGCCAGTGGGTCCCGCCTTGGGTCAACATGGTGTTAACATCATGATGTTCTGCAAAGAGTACAATGCCAAAACAGCAGATCAAGCTGGAATGGTGATACCTGTAGAAATTTCGGTTTTTGAAGACCGGAGTTTTACATTTGTACTCAAGACACCACCAGCATCGGAACTAATTCGCAAGGCAGCGAAAATTGAAAGAGGCTCGAATGAACCCAACAAAAAGAAAGTAGGGTCAATTACCAAAGCTCAATTGCAAGAAATAGCCCAAACGAAACTGCCCGATCTCAATGCCAACGACATAGACGCGGCAATGAAAATTGTGGGAGGAACGGCTAAGAATATGGGTGTAACAATCACAGATTAGTCATTGGTCATTAGTAAAAAACTGGCAAATGACAAGGGACAAATAAGTAAAAATTATCGGGGGAGAGGCGAAGCTTCGGAATTACCCCAAGAGAAAAAAATGCCAAAAATATCGCGTCGTTTGCAGACGCTGCAAGCAAAAGTAGAAGACAAGGACTATCTACCCTTAGAGGCTTTAGCCCTTCTGAAAGACACAGCAACAGCTAAATTTGCCGAAGCTGCGGAAGCGCATATCCGGTTGGGAATTGACCCCAAGTATACAGATCAACAGTTGCGGACAACGGTAGCACTGCCCAAAGGTACAGGACAAATTGTCCGGGTGGCGGTGATAGCCAGAGGCGAAAAGGTAAACGAAGCAAGCGTCGCTGGGGCTGATATAGTAGGTTCAGAAGAACTTATTGACGAAATCCAGAAAGGTAGAATGGATTTTGACAAGCTGATTGCTACACCCGATGTAATGCCACAGGTGGCAAAGCTGGGTAAGTTGCTTGGGCCGCGCGGTTTGATGCCATCTCCCAAGGGTGGAACCGTGACATTTGATTTAGCAGGTGCGATCGCAGAATTCAAAGCTGGTAAATTAGAGTTCCGAGCTGATCGAACTGGTATTGTCCATGTTATGTTTGGTAAGGCAACCTTCTCGCCTGAAGATTTGTTAGTCAACCTGAAGGCATTGCAGGAGACAATTGATCGTAACCGTCCTTCAGGAGCTAAAGGTCGTTATTGGCGCACATTTTATATAGCTGCCACAATGGGGCCATCGATTAAAGTTGATGTCAGCGCCCTACGAGATTTAAAACTGAGCGAAGCAACGTAAAAGAAGTAGTAAGTAGGGAATTTTCTCACTCACTACTCCCCACTCCCCACTAAGAAATTAAATAGGCAAAGCCGGAGACAGCAGGTGCTAATAGCTTAATATCCTGCCGAGGTGAAAACTCTAATTGTCAAAATTACCATGCGTAAAGGTGTGATAACTATGGCATCAGGAGTTTTACTACCCAACCCCGGCTTACATTAGCTAGGGGTTTGTTGTTTTGGTTCAGGTTTAGAAAAAACGTAGAAGTAGGGCAATGATTAATTGTTTTAAGGAGGTGAGATTGAAATGGGTAGAACACTAGAAAATAAAAAAGAGATAGTAGCTGATCTCAAAGAAACTTTGAGTGAGTCAACTTTGGCACTGGTAATAGAGTATCAAGGGCTAACGGTTGCAGAAATTACTGACTTGCGGCGGCGGCTGCGTCCGAGTGGCACTGTTTGTAAAGTGACTAAAAATACTCTGATGGGCATTGCCATTGAAGGTGACAAAAAATGGCAACCCCTATCGGAATTACTCAAAGGTTCTTCAGCCTTTTTGCTGGTTAAAGAAGATTTTTCATCGGCAATTAAAGCATATCAAGAGTTCCAGAAAACTACCAAGAAGACAGAACTTCGTGGTGGTGTCATGGAAGGTCGCCTCCTCAAAGAACCGGATATCAAGGCTCTGGGAGACTTGCCATCTAAGGAACAACTCATAGCGCAAATTGCTGGAGCTATCAATGCTTTGGCTGGCAAGATTGCTGTGGGTATCAACGAAATTCCTGGTTCACTGGCTCGTGCTTTCCAGGCTGTGGCTGACCAAAAGCAAGGTGATACCAGTACCGAAACCGCTGCTGTACAAGATAGCAGCACTGAAACCACTGCTGTACAAGATGGCGGCGCTGAAACCGTTACTGTACAAGATAGCAGCACTGAAACCACTCCCGTACAGGATAGCGGTGCTGAAACCACTGCCGTACAAGATAGCGGTGCTGAAACCACTGCCGTACAAGATAGCGGTGCTGAAACCGCTGCTGAATAGACTTCGTGGTTCATCAGTCAAGAGTCAAAAGTCTATAGTTAAAGACCAATGACCTATGACAAATAAATAATCAAAATTACAGGAGTTATATCAATGTCTACTGCAACCGATCAAATTTTAGAACAACTAAAAACCCTATCTTTGCTGGAAGCAGCTGAGTTAGTTAAGCAAATTGAAGAAGCCTTCGGCGTGAGTGCAGCAGCACCAGCCGGCGGCATGATGATGATGGCTCCTGGTGGTGGTGCTGCTCCTGCTGAGGAAGTAGTTGAGCAAACCGAGTTTGATGTGATTCTAGAATCAGTTCAAGCTGATAAGAAGATTGCCGTCCTGAAGATTGTCCGGGAATTGACTGGTCTGGGTCTGAAAGAAGCAAAAGACTTGGTGGAAGCTGCACCCAAGGCAGTTAAGGAAGGTATGGCTAAGGATGCTGCTGAAGATGCTAAGAAGCGGATCGAAGAAGCTGGTGGTAAGGTGACTGTGAAGTAGTCACAATTACATTAGTAGTTTTTTTATTAAAGAGCCAAAGTCAGGCTCTTTTTTTATATCAAATCAGTTGCCTTTTAAGCTTTCCCTTAAAAAAAACTAAAGGTTATTGCAATCTAGACGCGCTAATCTCCTCAAGCCGCTGGACAAATATATACTATAAGTGTAATATAAAAGTTATTATTAACTACAGACACTACAAAAATTCGATGATCCGCAGATTATTCTCAAATTTAAATAGTGTAGTGCATTGCTATCCCTGGTGGGGTTTAGGCAAAGCAATTGTGCTATTTGCCTTTGAGGGAATATATTGTTTTTTAGACGGTAAATTTGTCGATGAAAACATTTTGACAGGATTGGTGCTTTGGCTGAATGCAGACCAATCAATCCAGAGTGGGAGGTGTCGGGCGATCGCGACACCGATATAGTGGAAAAAGTATCAACTTCAACTACTTGACCCCCGATCCTGATAACCAGAGGCGGGAGTTATTTTTAAGGAGTTTTTTTAGATGCAAGTTCAACCACCAAGTCTGCAACCACATATACTACAAAATTCAGTGGTAGTGTTTTCTAAGAACTACCTACCACTAGCACGCGTCAATATCAAACGAGCAATAGTGCTGTTAATTACGGGTCAGGCAGAATCTTTAAATTTTGGCACTACAAAGCACTGGGAAGTCCGTTCTCCTAGTATCGTACTACAAGTGCCTGAACATATCCGCTTGACGGTGGGTAATCCAGAACGTCACTGGAAAGTGCCTCCAGTGAATCGACGTGAGGTACTGAGACGAGATAACCACACCTGTCAATACTGCGGCAGCACCAAGCGTCTAACGCTTGACCATGTAATTCCTCGTTCAAAAGGTGGACAGCACCGTTGGGACAACGTAGTGACTGCGTGTGAAAAGTGTAACTCAACCAAAGGCGATCGCTTAGTTCATGAAGTTGGAATGGTACTTAAAACTAAGCCCAAATCTCCAATTCACCCAGCAGTTGCATTTGCAGAACAATTTTGGAATGCACAACGCCTGACTGAAACAGTGCTGAGTGCTGAGTAAAAAGTAGGAGTAATTATTGAACTTAGAATTTAATAGAATGGTTGTATGGCGGTGACTCTGCAAAAAGGGACTTGCTCAAACTTATGCAAATATTTTATAAAGAATAGGTAGAGTTCTTCCTTTGATATTTGGGAGATGTTTCTTGTTTTATAATCAGATTAAATATAATGATCCGGATGACAACACAAGACGCACGACAATACGCACCAGCAACCCAGCGCAATAGCGAACCAATTCTAGAAGTACTTTTACAAGTGTTGCCGGAGAGTGGCACTATTTTAGAAATAGCAAGTGGTACTGGTGAACACGCAGTCTTTTTTGCGTCCAAGCTCAGGGATTGTCTGTGGCTACCAACAGATGCAAATCCGCAATCAAGAGCCAGCATTATTTCATGGACTGAACACGATGTATGTGATAACGTTTATGCACCGCTTGATTTAGATGTCAGAGAACCAGTTTGGGCAGTGGAAAATGATGCATTTGATTGGCTAAATACGCAGCCAATTGTCGCCATCGTCAACATCAATATGATTCACATTTCACCTTGGTCAGCCTGTCTGGGGTTAATGGCAGGGGCAGGGCGTATCCTAAAAGCAGGAGGTATCCTCTATTTGTATGGCCCCTTCAAGCAAGGTGGAAAACATACAGCAGCGAGTAATGCAGCTTTTGACGAATATTTACACACCGAAAACCTAGAGTGGGGTGTGCGTAACTTGGATGATGTTGTAGCAGTAGCTAGCGCACAAAATCTCACCTTGAAACAGATTTACCAAATGCCAGCTAATAATCTTTCAGTAGTGTTTCAACGTTCCGCTTAATAATTATTCGGTTATGATGCAGGTGTCGCAGCTACGCCCGTCGTAGACATTTCTTGACCGATACGTTTAAGAATTTGCAATATTTTTAAGAATTTGCAATATTTCATACACTTTCGGATTGCTATATGAATAATCAACTGTACGAACAAGATTTTAATCTTTGGCGAGAAAGCATTATTGAGCAGATTAAAGAACATCGTTTTAACGACATAGACTGGGAGCATTTGCTTTTAGAATTAGAAGATATGGGAAAGTCAGAGAAACGGTCATTTATTAGTAATTTAACAATCTTGATTGCTCATTTACTAAAGTTAACCGTTCAATCTGATGCTCCTGAGATGATCAAAGGAAGCTGGTATAGTTCTGTCACAGAACATCGTTTCAGAATAAACAGGGATTTAGAAGAAAATCCTTCTTTTAAGAACTATATTACTGAAGTTATTTCTAAAGCCTATGCCGATGCTCGTAAACTCGCAATCAAAGAAAGTAAAAAAGCTAAATTAGGAGTGAGAAAACCAACTGACGCAGAATATCCTCTCGATTGTCCTTTTCTGATAGAACAGTTATTAGATGAGGATTTTTATGGAGATGGCGATTAAGATTCGTAGATTGGGTTGAATGCACCATCTTGATTAAATCTATTATGGTACGTTAGTCTCTGGTGTAATAGCGGCTACGCCTACGCATGAGTTGCAAGGGAGTAGATTTGCATCAGTGATAATTGCTCGCAGCTACTAAACTACTCTAAAATTACATTACCCGACCAAACAAAAATCTGAAGATGGCTAGAGAATTCAACGTTATTATAGAACGCGACTCTGAAGGTTATTTTGTTGCCTCCGTACCTAGTATTGCTGGATGTCACACCCAAGCCAAATCTCTAGACGAAGTGATAGAGCGGATTAAAGAAGCTATTGAACTTTGTTTAGGGGTTGAACAAGAAAATGCCGAAGTATTAGAGTTTATCGGTATGCAGAAGGTTTCTGTTATAACATGAGATTATTTAATTTTTTCTTTCACTAGAACTACTACAATTACTATTGATGCTAGATAATGGGGAGGCTTTGATATTTTCTTGCCAATCTAGCCCAGACAAACAGAACTAACACCTATGCGAACTCACTATTGCGGCGAACTCCGAAAAGAACATATTGGAAAAACTGTTACCTTTTACGGATGGATAGACCGTCGCCGCGATCATGGTGGTGTGATATTTTTAGATTTACGCGATCGCTCTGGAATTGTCCAAATCGTCAGCGATCCGCAACGCACCCCTGACTCCTACGAACAAGCCAACGCTTTGCGAAATGAATATGTTGTTGAAATCACTGGTAGAGTAACGCAACGTCCCGAAGAATCGCTAAATACCCGCATCCCCACAGGCGAGGTAGAAATCTACGCCGATAAAATTGAACTCCTCAACGCGGTTCGCAAACAGTTACCTTTTCAAGTTTCCGTAGCTGACACTGAGACAGTGCGGGAAGACTTGCGGCTGAAATATCGTTATTTGGATTTGCGACGCGATCGCATGGCGCAAAATTTGCAACTGCGTCATCAAATTGTCAAAGCCATGCGTCGTTATCTAGAAGATTTGCAAGGTTTTATCGAAGTTGAAACCCCAATACTTACCCGTTCTACCCCAGAAGGAGCGCGGGATTATGTTCTACCCAGTCGCGTCAATCCTGGTGAGTGGTATGCTTTGCCGCAATCACCCCAGCTATTTAAACAATTGCTGATGGTATCCGGCTTGGATAGATATTATCAGATTGCCCGTTGCTTTCGTGATGAAGATTTGCGCGCCGACAGACAACCAGAATTTACTCAATTGGACATGGAAATGAGCTTCATGTCTCAAGAGGAAATTATCGAACTAAATGAAAACTTAGTTTGCCATATCTTCAAAACAGTTAAAGGCATTGAGTTACAGCACCCTTTTCCCCGTCTTACTTATACTGAAGGGATGGAACGCTACGGTAGTGATAAACCAGATACCCGCTATGGTTTGGAATTAGTTGATGTCTCCGATGTTGTGAAAGACTCTGGTTTCAAAGTCTTTCGGGACACTGTTACTAATGGTGGTATCGTCAAAATTTTGCCCATTCCCAACGGTAACGATGTAATTTCTAATGTCCGCATTAAACCAGGCGGCGACTTATTTAAAGAAGCCAGCGAAGCCGGTGCTAAAGGTTTAGCTTTTATCCGCGTCAGGGATGATGGCGAAATTGACACCATTGGGGCGATTAAAGATAACCTCAGTGAAGAACAAAAACAAGAAATTTTGCGCCGTACAGGTGCAAAAGCTGGACATTTATTATTGTTTGGGGCTGGTGATGCTGCTACAGTTAATAAAACATTAGATAGATTACGGCAAGCGATCGCTAAAGAATTTGGTTTAATTGATCCAGAAAAAATCAACTTACTCTGGATTACAGATTTCCCGATGTTCGAGTGGAATGCTGGCGAAAAGCGCTTAGAAGCACTACACCATCCCTTTACAGCCCCGCATCCTGATGATTTGAGTGATTTAAAGACTGCACGTGCTCAAGCTTACGACTTAGTGCTCAACGGCGTAGAAGTTGGCGGCGGAAGTCTGCGGATTTATCAGCGAGAAATTCAACAGCAGGTATTTGAAGCGATCGGTTTGTCTCCTGAAGAAGCACAAAGTAAGTTTGGCTTTCTCTTAGAAGCATTTGAATATGGTACACCGCCGCATGGTGGCATCGCCTACGGTTTAGATCGTTTGGTGATGTTGCTAGCTGGGGAAGAATCTATTCGAGATGTGATTGCTTTTCCGAAGACACAACAAGCCCGTTGTTTGTTAACAGATGCACCTTCGAGTGTAGATGGTAAACAGTTGAAAGAGTTGCACGTTGCTTCGACTCATAAACCAAAGTCTTAACAGAGCGCAAGGGGAGCACAGAAAGTTAAAGTAAGCCTTTATAGCTCAGTTCCTCTCTAACTCTTCTGTTATGTTTATTATGCTCCCTTTGCCTTTCATCAATTGCTGGACTGTATTCTAAGGGAGGCTCTAAACACTCCAAGTGTTCTTTTTCTCCATTTTCATAAATTATCATGTGACGATCATTGGTCATTCTATGGATAGCGTAATACTCAAGGTACTCAGCATTATCTTTGATCCCAAAAATAAAATTTATCTTCCAAGCAGCTTGAAAAATTGAACCTTTCTGACGCTTTTGTATATTCTCTTCTGGGAAGGTAATTTTCCATTTAGAAAAATATCTATTAAATTCATTCGTAATCGCGTCCATGTTTCTACTCATTAGCCAAAGTCCTAGTGTAACTCCAGTATAAGTAGGGTGGGCAATAGCCACCAATTACTTTAATTGAGAAAGCAAAAGTAATGAATAATATATCTCTTTAACCACAGCTATAACTTGTTTCAAAATTTGTAGATGACAACAAACAAACTCAAAGCCTTAGAGCTTTTTGCTGGTATCGGTGGGTTTCGCCTGGGTATGGCAAATGCAAATATTCAAACAGTATGGGCGAATGATATTAATGAACTTTGCTGTAAAGTTTATGAAAGTAATTTTGGCAAAGACTCAATTACTTTAGGCGATATCAACGAAATCTCCATCTTAGACATTCCCAATCACGATATATTAACTGCTGGCTTCCCTTGCCAACCGTTTAGTCCGGCTGGCAAAAAACTTGGCGTGAGAGATAGAGTTAGGGGAACACTATTTGAGCGTATTATAGAAATATTAGACCAGAAGCAGCCAAAATATTTCTTTTTGGAAAATGTCAAAAGACTTTTGACAATGGAAAACGGCTATCATTTTAGATTAATTTTAAATGCACTTTCTGAATTAGATTATTTTATCGAATGGCGAATAATTAGCCCTTTGAGCTTTGGTATCCCTCAAAATCGAGATAGAATTTTTATCTTTGGCACAAAATTAAACTCAACAGAAAATATAACACCTCATACTTTAGAAAACTTCTCAGTTCTTTTAACCAAAGAAGACAATATTTTATTGCCAGATATCGAAGTTCCATTGGTAAAATATATGTTACCAATCATGACGATGAAAAGGAAAAATGATAATTGGGGAATTGCCTATAAAAATCAGATGTTCACTCAAAATATTTCGTCATTACCTGACATCAAGCCGAGAAAGAAGCTTCAGGATATTCTTCAGGATGAGTTAATGGTGGATACTCAGTTTGATTTTACTGCCGAGACACTGGAGCGGATTAAGCAAAGTAAGCCTGTAAATCGTTATTGTAATGGAGTTGAAGTTTTGTATAACCAAGATGGAGGCGCGAGACTTGGTTATACTATATTCGGAACTAATGGCATTGCATCAACATTGACTGCCTCAACATCAAGGCATTATGAACGCTACCAAGTAGGTGATAAATTTCGACGTTTAACTAATATTGAATATGCCAGACTTATGGGTTTTCATGATGATTGGTGTCAAGTTGCCAGAATTTATGATCAATACGCATTATTTGGAAATGCTATTGTACCAGCGTGTGTAGAGTGGATGTGCAAAAGAATCGGTCAAAGGAATTTTGAATTGAGTAAATCTGGTTGGCAACAATTAACTTTGGCTATTTAATAGAAATCTTCCGCCGTAATGGTAACAAAGAAGATGTAATCGCATTTTTAGAGGAACGGAACTTTCCTTTAGATGAAATTGGGCGTGAAATACTTGCAGAAAGAATTTTGCAGCAACCGCCAGAAATTGGCTATCTAACAATTTCTAATGCGCTACAGTGGCGGTTGCAATACAGTAGAATTATTCAGGTAGCAACTACGACGACAACAATAGGTGTAGAAAATCTACTGGTAGGATAAAGGGGATTAATGTTGCTGCCACAATACAATTAAGCTTTTGCTAGTAGCGAATTCGGGGATCTACATAAGCATTTAAAATATCAATCAAAATGCTTGCACTCACAACGATCACACCAAAAAATACTAGCACTACCTGAACTGTGGGATAATCACGATCTGCGATCGCTTGATACAGTCGATTGGCTAACCCCGCCCAAGAAAAAGCGAAAGGGAGTAGTAGTTTTATGGCTTACAGCGAGTTTAGTTTAGCTAAAGCAAAACAAGAGTTTAGTTTAACCACATTAGAAAAACGCGATATTTTCGCTGCTGTTCCTGAATTAACAGCGAGTAATTTACTTGCAGAAACACTCAATTATAACCTGGAGATTGCTTTAGGGAGTAATAGTGAAAAAGCTCGTTCTGAGTTAATTATTGCTCCAATTTTAGTTGATTTACGCCGACAATTACGAGAACAAATTGGTTTATTTTCTGGGGTAGATTTCACTGTCGATAATAGCAAAGGATTAAACGGCACTTGCGATTTTATTATTACTAAATCTCCAGAAATTCTAATTTTGACAGCACCAGTAATTACAGTTGTGGAAGCTAAAAAAGAAAATATTAATGCGGGTTTGGGTCAGTGTGCAGCCGAAATGGTAGCAGCCCAAATTTTTAATGAGCAAGCGTCAACTGAGATTAAGACAATTTACGGTGCAGTCACAACCGGCAGTATTTGGCAATTCCTGAAACTAGAAAAACAAACATTGAGCATTGATTTAAGCGAATATTATCTCAAAGATGTAAATAAAATTCTTGGTATTTTAGCCAGTGGTATTTCTCAAGAAAATTAACAAAATTTGAGAAGGAATCAGAATTCAGGAGTTAGAGTACTTTACTTAATATCGAATTCGGGGATCTACATAAGCATTTAAAATATCAATTAGAATGCTAGCACTCACAACGATCGCACCAAAAAACACGAGTACTCCTTGAACTGTGGGATAATCACGATCTGCGATCGCTTGATACAGTCGATTGGCTAACCCAGGCCAAGAAAATGTCACTTCCGTCAAAATAGCCCCACCTAACAGAGATGCAAAGGTTAATCCTAAGACTGTAATTACCGGGATTAGCGCATTCTTTAAAGCATGGGAGACTAAAATCTTATTTTCACCAATACCTCTAGCTCTAGCCGCTTCTACATAATCTGCTTGCAAGGTTTGCTTTAAATTAACTCGCACAATTCGCTCAAAAATCCCACTGAGCAAAATTCCTAGTGTGAGACTCGGTAGAGCCAGATGGTGCAAAGATGTGAAAAACTGGGTAAAGTTTCCACCGAGCAAGCTATCAATTGTATACAATCCAGTTATGGGAGTGGGAGCCGGAAGATTCGGCGGAAAGCGGTTGGAATTGGGAAACCAACCCAGTTGTACTGAGAAAATCAACTGCAAAAGCATTCCCGCCCAAAACATCGGGAGTGCGTAGGTGATGATCCCAAATAAGCGCCCACCGACATCAAAATATGTTCCAGGACGAGAGGCTGAGAGAGTACCAACTAAAATCCCAACGATGAGTGCAACCGCCATACTGCATACTGCTAACTCTACCGTCGCCGGGAAATATTGGCCAATTATGTCCCAAACATTCTGTCCTCGACTCATTAAAGAGGTTCCCAAGTCAAAACGCAGTATGCTTGCCAAATAATTGAGGTATTGTAACCACAGAGGAAGGTTTAAACCGAGTTGTTTTCGTAATTCCTCTTTGGCTGCTTCTGGCGCACGTCCGCCGAGAATTGCATCTGCTGGATCTCCTGGTGTTGCTCTTAGTAAGAGAAATACAATGGTGATGATAGTTAATAGCTGAAGTGGCGCGAGAAGCAATCGAGAAACAATGTAATATTGTAAGGCTTTAGAGCGAGACATATTTTAGTTATTTGTCATTTGTCATTTGTCATTTGTCATTTGTCATTTGTTAATGAACAATCACTATGGTAGTTCTTGCTTGAGTACAGTACAGTACAGTTTTGACCTCTCTCTTACAAGGAGAGAGGTTTGAGTCTTACTTGCCTTCCCTTGTACTACAGTGTACACAAAAGTCTTCTAGAGTTGCCCCATAGACTTTTGATCCCCCCAACCCCCTTAAAAAGGGGGGCAAAAAGTTTTCAAAGTCCCCCTTTTTAAGGGGATTTAGGGGGATCTATGACGATTTTGGTTTTTTAGAAGAGTTGTGTGTACACCGTAGCCCTTGTAGGAAAAGGGTTGGGAATTAGGTCTGTATTGGAATCAACTGCAAACTGCCATAACGACCAAT
>JBBSCU010000026.1:0-33473 GCA_038249935.1 Chroococcales cyanobacterium | reverse complement strand
GACTAAATATATGTTTTTTTAACCTTTTCCTAGCTGTCTCTTAATATTATTGCGGTAAATTGATTTTGCTGAATAAGGATTAATACGAGCAAGGTATGTAGCTTTTTGTACTACATCCTGACTTTTTTCATGACGATCGCCAGATCGTCCAAACAGTGAAGTAAGTCTTTGCATCGATCCTTTTGTGCTTATGGGAGGCGATCGCCCCACCAATGAGTGCGATCGCTTTTAGGCTGGTACGAAGTGCGACCAACTTTGGATGACTACCAAAGGCGATCGCACTCAATACAACTCACTACTATATTCTGAGCGCTGGACTCTTTGCAAGCTAACTAGCTTCATTGAAAAGTGCGTAGTTTACCGCCGTAGGCATCGCTTTTTCTATTAACGCATCGGTTTTACATAATTTACCACTTTGCGTTATACCACTCTTTGAAGTGTTCTCAAACTTCCGATTGCAAAACTTAAACCTATTCAGAGACTTACCAAAATGAGTAACGTTTACCATGATCTAGCGGCAGGCGCATTTACACAAAATTGGTCAAATACAGGACTAATTACAACTAATGATAATTGGGATGGTGTTCCCAGTATTATTGGCTATCGTGGAGACGATCTAACAACTTTAATTGGTGTAGATCCGCAAACTATCATTGGTGATGGCACAGAAGTTGTAGATGTCAATGCTAATCAGACTAATCCCAATACTTTTACCACTGGTGGTGTTACTGAGTTTGAAATTACCAACCCAGTAGTTGCCCTGTCCGGTTCTGGTACTGCTGATGCTCCCTTTGTGTTGATTCACCTCAACACCTTGGGAGTAACCAATGTTAATGTTTCCTACAACCTGCGCGATATTGATGCTTCTGCTGACAATGCAGTTCAGCCAGTAGCTTTGCAATATCGTATTGGTACGTCAGGTAATTTCATCAATATCCCTACTGGGTTTGTCGCCGATGCCAGTTCTGGCCCTAGCTTGGCAACTCTTGTCACGCCAGTCAGCGTTACGCTACCTGTAGCAGCAGAAAATCAATTACAAGTGCAGTTGCGTATTATCACTACAAATGCAGCTGGCAACGACGAGTGGATCGGAATTGATGACATTAATATAGCTGGTACTCCAACTGGTGGCGTAACTCCTACAGTTAACCTATCCGTAAGCAGCAATACTGGCTCAGAAGCAGGTACAACAGCAATTACTGTCACAGCCACCGCTTCAAGTGCAGTTTCCGGCAATCAAACAGTTAACTTAGGTGTAGCTGGAATAGGTATCACCCCCGAAGATTACACCCTCAGCAACACCATAATTACCATCCCTAGCGGACAAACCACAGGTTCCGTCACCTTTACGGTTGTCAATGATGCCCTAGTTGAAGTAACAGAAACCGCTATTTTAACCATCAGCAATCCTTCTGCTGGTATTGCGTTAGGCGGCACTACTACTCAAAACATCACGATTACCGATGATGATGCTGTGTTTCCAATCGTCAACTTATCCGTCAGTAACACTGCTGGCTTGGAAGCAAATACAACAGCCATCACCGTTACTGCTACTGCTTCTAGTGCTGTTTCCGGTAATCAAACAGTTAACTTAGGTGTAACTGGAACAGGTATCACCGCAGGGGATTTTTACCTCACCAACAATATCATCACCATTCCTAGCGGACAAACTACTGGTTCTGTCACTTTTATTGTTGCCGATGATGCGATCGCAGAAGCAACAGAAACCGCAACATTGACCATTGGTACACCCTCCACAGGCATTATGCTGGGCAGCACCACTTCCCAAAATATTACGATTACCAACAATGACTCCAGCTTTTTACTTAAAGTCGGCGGCTTGATGAGTGCTAATGGAGCCGAAATATCCGCCTTTGATCCTGGAAGCGATCGCCTGTTTGTCGTTGCTGGCAGTATCATTGAAATTTATAGCGTCAGCAATACAGGTGCGTTGACCTTAGCTGGTTCTTTGATAACAGGATTTACACCCCCCACAGGCACAGCAGTCATTCCCAACAGCGTTGCAGTCAAAAATGGCATTGTCGCAGTTGCCTATGCCATTCAGAACACTACCACAAACGCTCAACAACCCGGACAGGTGAGTTTCTACACTGCCGTCAGTGGTAACTTTTTGAACTCGGTGGCAGTGGGTGCATTACCCGATATGCTCACCTTTACGCTCGATGGCACAAAGGTATTAGTAGCAAACGAGGGACAACCCAACAGCTACGGACAACCAAATTCCGTTGATCCAGAAGGGTCTGTTAGCATTATTAACATTGCTAATGCCACAGTGCAAACTGCCACTTTCACCAGCTTTAACACTCAGATTGCATCCCTGAAAGCGGCCGGTGTGCGAATTACCGGACCAGGTGCTACAGTTGCCCAGGATTTAGAACCAGAATACATTGCTATATCTCCAGACGGTTTAACCGCAACGATTACATTGCAAGAAAACAATGCGATCGCTATTCTGGATATTGCCAGTGCGACCATTACCCAAATTCTGCCCCTTGGTACTAAGAATCACAATCTCCCAGGCGATGGCATAGATGCTAGCGATCAGGATGGTGGGATCAATATTCGGAATGTGCCTGTATTTGGATTATATCAACCCGATGCGATCGCCAGTTTCACAGCTAACGGACAAACCTACTACATCACCGCCAACGAAGGAGATTCCCGCGACTACACTGGTTTTAACGAAGAAATCCGGGTTGGCGCAGCCGGATATGTATTAGATCCAACCATTTTCCCTAATGCCGCCACACTGAAGCAAAACACCAACCTGGGACGGTTAACAGTTACAAATTCCACAGGAGACACTGATGGAGATGGCGATTTTGATCGCATCGAAGCATTTGGAGCGCGTTCCTTTTCGATTTGGGATGCAAGCGGCAATCAGGTCTTTGATAGCGGCGACCAACTCGAACAAATCACCGCAGCCCAAGTCCCAACCCTATTTAACTCCAATGGCACATCTGCAACTTTTGACACCCGCAGCGATAACAGAGGACCCGAACCCGAAGGCGTTGTAGTTGGTGTGATCAATAACCGCACCTATGCTTTTGTTGGTTTAGAACGCACTGGCGATGTCATCGTTTACGAGGTGACAAATCCCAACAAGCCAACTTTTATTCAATATATCAACACACCCGAAGATATTGCGATCGAAGGGCTAACCTTTGTCTCGGCGGCTGACAGTCCCACAGGCAAGCCTCTGTTATTCACCGCGAACGAAGTCAGTAGGACGGTTGCGGTGTTTGAAGTAGCCCCATCCGTTCGGATTAGCGACATTCAAGGGGCTAGTCATATCTCAGCCTTGAGAGGTCAAACCGTGAATAATGTAGCGGGAATTGTGACGGCTACTGCTAGTAACGGTTTTTACTTACAAGACCCCAACCCAGATAGCGATATTCGCACATCTGAAGGTATTTTCGTATTTACGTCAACAGCACCAACAACTGTCCAAGTAGGTGACTCAGTACGAGTCGGTGGTACGGTGACAGAGTTCCGCCCTGGTGGTGCTAACAGCGCTAACCTGACAACCACACAAATTACTAGCCCCACAATTGTCACACTTTCTAGTGGCAATGCTTTGCCAACTGCTACTATTTTGGGTAATGGCGGCAGAACCATTCCCACAACGGTAATCGATAACGACACTACTGGTAATATCGAAACTGGAACGACTACCTTTGACCCTGCTCAAGATGGCATCGACTTCTATGAAAGCTTAGAAGGAATGCTGGTACAGGTCAACAACCCAGTCTCCACTTCACCCACTGCAACCTTTGGGACATCAGAGGAAATTTGGGTATTAGCAGACAATGGATTAAATGCCACTGGGCGCACAGTTCGCGGTGGTAGCTTAATTAGTGCCTCAGACTTCAATCCTGAGCGGATTCAGATAGACGACCTCAACAATACCTTAGTGCTACCTCAAGTGAATGTTGGTACGCAACTTAGCAATATTGTTGGTGTGGTTAACTACAGCTTTAACAACTATGAAGTTTTAGTCTCCACTGCTCCCACAATAGTACAGAACAGTACTCTTGCAAGAGAAGTCACTAATTTAACTCCCACCACTGATCAACTGACAGTTGCTACCTTCAACGTCGAAAACCTTGATCCAAGCGATGGTGCAGCCAAGTTTAACAACCTTGCTAGACTCATTGTTACTAATCTGCGATCGCCAGATATCATTAATCTGGAAGAAATTCAGGACAATAACGGCTCGACTAATGACAGCGTAGTTGATGCCAGCGTCACCTACAACACATTAATTACGGCGATCGCCACTGCTGGTGGTCCTACCTATGAATTTCGCCAAATTGACCCAGTGGACGATACTAATGGTGGTCAACCTGGTGGAAATATCCGCGTCGGCTTCTTCTTTAATCCCGCTCGTGTCAGCTTTGTAGACCGCCCCGGTGGTACTTCCACCTCCAGCACTACAGTTACTAATGTCTCTGGTGTTCCTACTGTTTCTAATAGTCCTGGTTTGATTGACCCCAACAACACTGCCTTTGCTAGCAGTCGCAAACCGTTAGTTGGTGAATTTACTTTCAACGGTGAAACTGTTTATATAATTGGCAACCACTTCAATTCTAAAGGTGGCGACCAACCATTATTTGGCCCCAATCAACCACCAACCCTCTCTAGCGAAGTGCAGCGCAATCAACAAGCCACCATAGTAAGAGACTTTGTCCAAAGTATTTTAGCGATCGACCCCAATGCCAATGTCATAGTAGCGGGTGACTTGAATGACTTTGAGTTCTCTAATCCTCTCAGCATTTTAGAAGGTGTTGGACTGACTTCCTTAATTGAAACTCTGCCAGCAAACGAGCGTTATACCTTCAACTTTCAAGGTAATGCCCAAGCTCTTGATCACATTTTAGCGAGTAGAAACTTGGTTAGCAAGCTGGATGGGTATGACGTAGTTCACATCAACTCAGAGTTTGCCGATCAAGATAGCGATCATGATCCTAGTGTAGCTCGGTTTAATATAGCTAGAAACGTAGCACCTATAGCCGTAGCTGATACAGTCAGCGTTGCCGAAGACGCAACTACATCTAATCTCTCTGCTACCTTGCTGAGTAACGATACTGACCCCAATGTTGGAGACAGTAGAAACATCTTTGCTGTTAACACTACAGGCACAAAAGGCACAGTCTTCTTTGACCAAAACACTCAAAACTTGACTTACGCTGCCTCTAGTTTTAACTCTCTATCCGTAGGACAGACTGCAACTGATAGTTTTACTTATGCGATCGCTGATAGCCAAGGATTGCAGTCTAGTGCTACTGTTAATGTCACCGTCACTGGTGTCAATGATGCTCCCACGCTAGTACAACCCCTTGACGATAGAATCATCTCTACTAACACATCCTTCTCTTTCAATGTCAGCAGCAAATTTACTGACATCGATCAAGCTGACACCCTCAGCTATGTTGCTACGGGTTTACCCACTGGATCTAGTATCGTTGCTAACACAGGTGTAATATCCGGCACTATCCCCCAAACTGGGATTTTTGCAGTCACAGTTACCGCTGCTGATGGCAACGGTGGCAGTGTTAACGATACCTTTGACCTGACTGTTGCCAATAACAGAGCAACATTTGGCAACGATATTATCTTTATCGACCAACTTAATGGTTTAAACAGAGTCAATGCCCTAACTGGGAACGATCGCGTCATTGGCACTAATGCCAGTGAAATAATTGATGGTGGATTAGGTAATGATTACCTTGATGGCAAGGGCGGCAACGATAGGCTTTCTGGGGGTAGTGGCGATGACACAATCTTAGGCGGACTTGGCAATGACATACTTTCTGGGGATAATGGCACACTTCTTGGCATACTTTTTGGGGGCGGCAATGACCGCTTGATTGGTTTTGGAGGTGGCACCAACGAAATCGACCAACTCAACGGCGATCAGGGTGCAGATACTTATGTCTTAGGTGATTCAACAGTTTTCTATGCCAGGTCTGGCAATGGTGACTACGCCAGTATTGTCAGCTTCCAATCAAACGATAAGATTCAGCTGAGGGGAGTTGCTGGCAATTACTCACTAGGTTCAGCATTAGCCGTATCTGTAAATAGATCTGCTGTCGGCATTTTCACCAACAATGGAGCGGAATTGATTGCTGTTGTGGAAAACGGGTTAAACCGCACTACCACTTTGGCAACAGATAATCGTTTCATCTTTGTTTAATCGGTAAATTCAAGCGATCGCCCTTTGGGAAACTTAAAGGCGATCGTTTGGCTCACGCAGAGTCGCAGAGTCGCAGAGAGTAAGAGTTTGAAATGAAGACTTTTGCAAGAAACCGTCCAAAAATCAACTCTTACCTTTGCGTCTGTGCACCTCTAAGTCTAATATTTGGAATCTACTTAATAAGCTATGGTAACTACAAGCACAATTCGCTTTTCCCAGTTCAATGCTTCACTGAATCGGAACGCTGAAGGTCAATTAGTAACCGATTTATCTACCCCCGACAATGCTCAAGCGAAAGCTGTAGCAGAGATTATCCAGCGCAATAACCCGGATGTGCTACTGATTAATGAGTTTGACTACTCCCCCGAAGCAGTCGAGTTATTCAAGCAAAACTACCTTGCAGTTAGCCAGAATGGTGCAACTCCCGTTGATTATCCTTACTTTTACATTGCCCCTTCTAATACCGGTATTTCCTCTGGTTTTGACTTGGACAACAACGGCGCAGTAGTTACAACCCCAGGCGCAGCCGGATATGGCAATGATGCTTTCGGATTCGGGAACTTCCCTGGTCAATTCGGGATGTTGCTGCTGTCTAAATATCCCATCGACACTGCCAACGTCCGCACCTTCCAAAATTTTCTGTGGAAGGATATGCCCAATGCCTTACTTCCCGACGATTTAGCGACACCAGAGTCCAATGATTGGTATTCTCAAGAAGAACTGGCAGTTTTCCGCCTTTCTTCCAAAAGTCACTGGGATGTACCCATCCAAGTAAACGGCGAAACAATTCATGCCCTTGTTAGCCACCCCACACCACCAGTATTTGATGGACCAGAAGACCGCAACGGCAAACGCAATCACGACGAGATCCGCTTTTGGGCAGACTACATTACTCCTGGTGATGGTAATTACATTTATGATGATCAGGGTAAAACAGGCGGGATTGATGCTGGGTCTAGCTTTGTGATTATGGGCGACCAGAATGCTGACCCATTAGATGGTGATAGTTTTGACAATGCTATTCACCAACTGTTGCTAAATCCTGGTATTAATACTAATGTAATTCCTACCAGTCTTGGTGCCCCCCAACAAGCAGTTTTGCAGGGTGGTGCTAATGCTAACCAGACGGGTAATCCGGCTTTTGACACCGCAGACTTTGCTGATGGCGCTCCTGGAAATCTGCGGACTGATTACGTGCTACCCTCGGCTGACCTCCAAATTAGTAATTCAGGGATTTTTTGGCCGGCAAATACTGAGCCGACATTTCCACTTGTTGGTACTTTTAACCCCATTTTTCCCGGTGGTTTCCCCAGTTCTGATCATCGCCTAGTATTTGCAGATGTGCAAGTTGGAGCAACTGAAGCAGGTAAAACTATTCCTAATGTAGGATTCCAGGGACAAACTATCTTCGTCACTGGCTTTATTCCGGCTGGTGCGGCGGGAACTGTAAACGGGGTACAGACTCCGGTGGGTGGACTATCTGGTGTCACTTATGATGCTGTTAACAACCGCTATTACGCCATTTCAGATGCTCGCTCTGATGCCAACGGTCTAGCTCGCTTCTACACTTTCACTGCTGATACTGGGGTGACTTTTACAAATGTCACCCCCTTAAAAGATAGCACTGGCAATTTTTTTGCAGCTTTTAGCCTCGACCCTGAAGGCATTGCTTTAACAAACAATAGCACTATTTTCATCTCTTCAGAAGGCGAAGTCAATCTTACGGCTGGTCGTGTTAGCAATCCCTTTATTAAAGAGTTTTCGCTGACCACAGGGCAAGAAGTGCGTAGGCATAGCCCGCCGCAGGCATCGCTATTTGTCCCCACTAAGTTTCTCCCAGTAGTAGCGGATACCAACAGCAACGGTATTGTAGATGCAGCTGATACGCAGACATCAGGTGTTTACAATAATTTGGCATTTGAAAGTCTGACTCTCACACCCGACCAAAAAACCCTATTCACCGCCACCGAAAACGCCCTTTCCCAAGATGGATTAAGGGCTTCGCTCACCAGTGGCAGTCCTTCCCGGATTCTACAATACAACTTGGTTACTGGACAGCCAGAAAAGGAATATCTTTACATCACCGATGCGATCGCCGAAGCGCCCAACCCAAGCACAGGCTTCGCTGACAATGGTTTGGTCGATTTACTGGCGATCGATAATCGTGGCACATTACTGGCGTTAGAACGTTCCTTTGCACAAGGTGTAGGGAACACCATCAAAATTTACGAAGTTTCTTTGCAAGGTGCAACAGACATCAGCTTCAACGATTCTCTCAATAATTTGAGTGCTGAACAACTAGCTGCGATGCCTGCGGCGGGCTACGCCTACGCACCTGCTCAAAAGCGTCTGGTGTTGAATTTAAATGACCTGGATCTGCCTACCGATAACATCGAAGGCATCACCTTTGGCCCGAAACTAGCAGATGGTCGTCAGTCGATTGTGCTAGTGAGTGACAACAACTTCAATCAGAGTCAATTTACCCAAATCCTGACTTTGGATGCAGACTTAGTTCCCACTGCTGCACCGACAGTAGAAACTCGTCCTGATTTATTTGACGATGAAGATCCGGCACAAGCTGCTGTAGATCAGAATGCTGATGCTGATGATCCTGCTATCTATGTTAATGCCACAAACTCTGCCGATAGCTTAGTACTAACCTCGGTGAAAAACGCCGGACTGCGGGTTTATGACTTGTCTGGTAATTTGTTGCAAACAGTTAATCCCGGTGATATTCGCTACAACAACATTGATTTGCAATACGGTTTCAAATTAGGCGATCAATCTGTTGATATTGCCGTAGCTAGCGATCGCAACAACGACAAACTAGCAATCTTCAAAATCAACCCCAACCCTACCACTGACGGTAACTACCTCGAAGACATCACTGATAGCAATATTGGTACTATCTTCCAAGCAGCACCTTTTGAACCTCCCTATTCGGCATCAACTCGCAGTGCTTACGGACTTACCTTATACCGTAGCCCCATCACTAATGATTACTATGTCTTTACCAGCCGCCGCCAAACTGGAGATATCGCTCAGTTCAAATTGATTGACCAAGGTAATGGCAAAATTGGGGCTGAACTGGTGCGGGAGTTTACTGTACCAACAATTGGCGATCTCAATCCGCAAACTGAGGGTATGGTAGTAGACCAGGAAACTGGCTTCCTCTACATCGGACAGGAAAATGTGGGCATTTGGAAGTTCCAAGCAGAACCAAACGGTGGCACCACAGGTAAACTGATTGATCAAGTCAGAGATTTGGGCGGTACTCACCTCACCGATGACGTAGAAGGACTGACCATTTATTACGGCAAAAATGGCACAGGCTACTTGTTAGCATCCAGCCAAGGCGACAACACCTTTGTTGCTTACACTCGTGAAGGTAACAACGAATATGTGGGTAACTTTGGCGTTGGTAACAATGGGGCAATTGACAGTGTACAAGAATCAGATGGTGCAGAGGTAATTAACGTGCCACTGGGGCCTAACTTCCCATTTGGTTTATTTGTCACCCAAGATGGCTCCAATGAACCTGCCAAAATAGTCAGCGATGATGGTGAAGAGGAAAACGTCAACTCTAACTTTAAGCTGGTGCCTTGGGAAAATATTGCCAATGCCTTCCCCAATTCTTTAGATATCGACACCACAAGTTACGATCCTCGTAATCCTGTGGCTCAACCCAAACTGACTATCTATGATTTTGAAAACCTACCCAAGTTAGGCACAACTTCTAAAGGTCAAGATATTTTCTTGGGTGGTTTTTCTGGGTTGTATTTCCAAGGGTTTGCAGCAAATGGCAACCTAAAATTTGTCACCAACACAGACCGGGGACCCAATGGCGATGCTAATGGTTCAAACAGACCATTTTTCTTGCCCGACTTTCAACCAGAAATAGTCAGCTTTGAACTTAACCGCACCACAGGCGAAATCAGCATTACCAAGAGAACAGGGCTATTCCGCCAAGATGGGACAACACCATTAACTGGATTGCCTAATTTGCAAGGTGTAGCAAATGGTTTCGCCTACACAGATGAAATTGGCGTTGATCTAGATAACAATATCCTAGCTAACGATCCTTTGGGTGCTGATTTAGAGGGGATTGTAATTGCACAAAATGGCGATTACTGGATGGTAGATGAGTATCGTCCGGCAATTTACCACTTTGATGTTAATGGTAAGCTAATTGACCGCTTTATCCCTGAAGGAACTGCGATCGCACCCAGCCCAGATCAACCAGCAGGAACTTTTGGCACTGAGGCATTGCCAGCAGTTTATGCCCAACGCCGCAATAACCGAGGATTTGAAGCAGTAGCACTGGAAGGTAATAAATTATATGCCTTTATTCAGAGTGCGATCGATAATCCAGATGTCGCCAATGACGCGACTTCCAGGGGTTCTCTCAATCTGCGAATTCTGGAGTTTAATATTGTCACCAAGCAAGTAACAGGAGAGTATTTATATCGCCTGGAAGGTTTACCAGCAACTGACAAAATTGGCGATGCAGTCTCATTGGGTAACGGCAAATTTGCGATCGTTGAGCGAGACGACAATGGTACATCTGCTAGCAATAAACTGATTTATCAAATTGATTTAGCTGGGGCGACCAACATCAACAACCCGGCTAACTTTACCTTGCCAGCTGGTAAAACTATTGAACAACTGACCCCTGTGGAGTTAGCTGCTGCAAATATTACCCTTGTCACCAAGAGTTTGATTGCTAATGCTGCTGAGTTGGGTTACACCGGAGTCGAAAAATTAGAAGGTCTGGCATTGGTAGCACCAAATACCCTAGCCTTGATAAACGACAACGACTTCAACGTTACGGGCAATACGGCTGCGGAAAAACTCGGTATTCTTGAATTACCCTATAACCTGGAAGTTGTAGAGCCTCCTTTCCCGAATAGCTTTGGTTCTAGCAACGACGATAATGTTACAGTTCAGCCAGGAGAATTGTTCTTCGCAGGTGACGGAGCGGACTTTGTAGAAGGTGCTCAAGGTAACACAATCGAGGCCGGAAACGGTGATGACACCGTACTTGCAGGTAGTGACTCCTCAGTATCCGGGAATAACGGTGATGATCAAATATTTATTGGTCAAAATGGCGCGGCTGAAAATACAACTGCCGATGGTGGCAATGGTGATGATCTCGTTGTCGTCGTGGAAGCCAGTGGTAGTAATAATTTGTTTGGGGCAGCAGGTAATGATACTCTCACAATAGTTGAAGGTTCTCGTCAATTATCATTTGGTGGCTCAGGTAACGATACTCTCACCAGTAACGGCAGCAATAACCGCCTCTACGGTGGTTCTGGGGATGACAAACTCTTCTCCAATATCAATGACTCGTTGTTTGGTGGCGATGGTGATGATGTGTTATTCGCTGGTCAAGGAGGTGGCGATCCCTACGGGGGGCTGCGCCAACGCCTGACTGGTGGTACTGGTGCTGACCAATTCTGGATTGCTAACGCCAGTCTGCCAACTAGCAAGAACATCGTCACTGATTTTGCGATCGGCATTGATAAAATCGGGCTGGGCGGTATTGGTGTCACTCAGTTTACTGCTCTAACGCTATTGCAACAGGGTAGTGACACCTTAGTAAAAACCGGAAATACTGAGTTGGCTTCATTAGTTGGAATTACATCAACTAGCCTTACAGCAAACGACTTCACTTTCTCTGTTAGTGTAGTGGGTTAGGCTCTGGGATTTAATCGTAAGGTGCGTTACGTTTGTAACGCACCATTGCGGACAATTTCTGTGGGTTTGAAATTAAATAACCACAGTACTTAAGCAAAAATTGCCAAAAAGCTTATTTTTTAAGGCGGGGGAATAATACTCCCTCGCTTTTCATCCAGTCAGATTCGATTCCTACAACTGACCGTACTTTTCCAAGTTGTCCTTAATTATATTTCGGATCTTTTTAACTAAGTCTCCACGCTTGAAAAACCAAAGAGAATTTAGAATAGTACGAGTAAAAGAATCATTTATAGATTGATTAATCAGACGAGGAACAATAACTTGCACTCGTTCCTCAATTTGTTTTTCGAGAGATTTAAAGTTTTCTTTTTGATATTTAGGCCAATTGGGTAAGTTAATTTCTGTTATTGCCGAACCAAAAAGCGGAATAATTGGCAGAAAAGTATCTTGATCTGCCTCTTTTTTTACCTGCAATTGTGGATTTGTTTTGAGTGCTTCCGACCATGAATGAAATAGTGGATTAGAAGCTGATAAGACAAAATACTTTTGGAGAAATCTTTGGCAATTGCGACGACCAAGTACATAGTCATGATGACGAAAATCTTGAGAGAGGAAACCACCAAAAGCATTGACGCTACCACAGGCTAAAGGTTTTCTACCTTGGTCATCGCTTCGTTCAGGGGCTATCAAAAAGCGACTGGAAACATCTTCATCCAAAGCGAGAATTAACTCATCGGTTTTGAACCTATTTTGATTAATAAAACTCCGAAATATTCGGGATACTACGCTGAATAACGTACTCTCTGGATTAACTGCATCGACATCATTGGGAAATGGATTTATTAAGATAGTTGCTCGGTTTGCTTGCTGTGCATCCCGTGGATTGCGCTGTTGATTACCTCGCAGCGCCAAGCGAACGAGTTCTATCGGTTCGTTGCTAATTATCCCGCCATCCACTGTCATAAACTGATAGGAACCTTGAGTAACTAAATCTTTGTCAGGACAGATAGAGCGATACTCTGAACACGTACCTGTTACTATTGGGTCACGAGATGGTATTTCCCACAAGCGTTTTTCGTATTCATCAATACTACTTCGCTCAAGTTGGCGAGGGGGAAATCCCACTGGAAAGGCGCTACTTGCTAATGCTGAATCAATCAGTATTTTCCAGTTATTAATGTTACTTTTATCTGGAGTCAGAGCGATCGCACCTTCAACTTGCTCATTATTTTCCCCTATGGTAAAATGCATGAAATCTGCATGTCTAACCATAGTTAGTCCTTTGATGTTGGGATTGGTTCCTTGAGACTTAATTAGATAAGGAACGCCACGCAGATTAGTAACACACAAGTAAACCTGAAACGGATCAGCGATGTAAGGTCGTTTTTTTCCTGTAGGTTTTATCTTGAGAACATCTTTCCCAAGCTCATCAAGAATAGTGGGATCAAGAAATGACAAAACTGGGGCTTTTGGATCGTCTAAATCCTGAGTCTTCAAAAGTTGAGAAATGTCTATTCTTTGTACCCAACTTTCATAAAGTTTATTATTCACCCGTTTGTTTAACGGATTCCCAATTACAGGGATGATATCACTATCTAATGAAGCTGCCGTAATAGCAGCCACGATCGCACCTGCTGAGGCTCCAGACATCGCCTTAATCAAAACATCATGAGGGGGAATTTCCCATTGGGAAAAATCATCACCATACCGCTCTTGCTGCTTGGCTTTTTGCTCATACCACTGATCTAAAGCTTCAAAAAGAAAGTCAATTACACCAGAAGTATATGCACCAGCTGAGACAGCGCCAGCCATAACTAAACCAATCTCAAAATGTGGTAATTTTCCTTCCATATCTAAATTCCTTATTATGTTTTATTAATGTGGATTACAATGCTTGAGATGGTTTGGTTGCAGCATATTGCAGAATAACATCACTCGCTTTTTCACTAATCATATATATGGATGTGACAATAAAGAATCCAGGAATAAAAGGAAACACAGATGCATCTACTACGCGCAAATTCTGTGTTCCGTATACTCGGAACTCACTATCTAGAACTGCCATTTTATCTTCTTTAAGTCCAATTTTACAAGTACCGCAAGCATGGTGTCCCCAAGCTTCATCCTTGACAAACTGCTTGATTTCATCTCGCTCATCTATACTTTTTGCTGGTAGCAACTCTGCTTTTGTAAACAACTGAGTCCGTTCTGTTAATCGCCTCACAAATTCTACTCCTTCGACGACAGATAGCAAGTCCTCTTGTTTAACATCATTACCTTCATCAAAGTAATGGAAATTAATTTCTGGAACATCACGAGGATCAGTTGTTCTGAGTGTTACCGAACCGGCTGTATTATTAGTATGAGCCTTAAGAATAGCCCATGTAAAAAGGTTTTTACTCTTGCCAATATCTTCAGAGTACTTGAGAAAATAACCTTTGAAGTAAGCTGGTAGACCAAAAATAAATAAGTCAGGTTCTTTCCTCTCATTATGTGATTTCTTGATAATGCCTAATACAGCTCCGTTAGTTACATATACACCTGATTTGGAACGATTCCATTCTAATAAACAGGAATCGGTGATTTTCTGTCCGGGTTGCGGTTCTATAAATGTACAATTATTAAGAATGGGAAAGTTTTCAGTCATTTCATTGACTACACCCACCTCGTAACGATCTTGTAGATTCGTACCAACTCCTGGAAGATCCACGCGAACTTCTATTCCTAAATTGGATAGTTCTTCTTTCGGGCCAATTCCAGATAGTTTGAGTAATTGGGGAGTGTTGAAAGCACCTCCAGACACGATGATTTCTCTATTTACAAAAACCGTGCGTCTATCTTCTAAGTTGTTGTCTGTCTTATCTGCTCTTGGATCTGCACGATATATGTGTTTACCTTCAAGATACTCAACACCGATCGCAGTGTTGTTTTCATCGAACAAAACCTTAGTTACCAATGCATGAGTTTTCACAATCAGTTTATCAGGGTGGTTGCGTTCAGTTTCCCGAATATATTCTCTTGTACCAGTGCGTTTTCCATCTTTGATAGCGATTGGAACGGAAAAAACACCTTCACCACTGACTTTGGCAATTCTCCAATCATTCGGATCTAAAAGTGTGTCTAAGAACTCTAAAGGATCTTTTTGACGCAGTTTGAGAAAAGCTAAAATGTTAGCTAAAAAACTCTTAAAAACCACCTTAATAACTTGAGGTAGACTTTTATCCTGTTCCGCTAAAGCTTGAATAGCAGATTTAACAATAATTTTTAGGAGTTGGCGATCGCGCACAACTAACTTGGGATCTGCTAAATTGGTTGTTAGCCAGCCATCAAAGCCGTGCCGAGAAGGATTATCATTAAGGTCAATGGGGCGATCAAGATAATTGCAGCGCTCCAGCTTTTCAAAATACTTTCGCATATTATCGCTGTTCCAGGAAGCATCTCCTGTAATTTCCGCAATTTTGTCCCAGTCGCTATTGTGAGGATACACCGTAATCATCGCATTATGAGCAGTGCATCCCCCCAACGTCCCGGCTCGCGGATACAGAATACCCTTCTGCTCTATACAAAACTTAGAATCACGCCGCTGCTGCTCCTCATTGGAGTAGTGTTTAACAAAAAAATCCCACCTGAGATCATCATCTTCAGTCGCTCGCGCATGAAACGCAGGTACTGAGTAAGTGTAGCGTTCTCTATCTTTGTTATTTTCATCGCGTAACGGATCGCCACCTGCTTCCAGTAGCAAAACTTTGTAACCTGCTTTTGCTAAATTAGCAGCGATCGGGCCTCCTCCAGCACCCGAACCAACCACAATATAGTCGTACTCAGCTTCTTTATTCATAATTTGTATTATTGAAACACGTAATTCATAAAACAATAAACTCTTTCTCTGTGTCTCTGCGTGACGCTAGGTGCTTCAAGTCGGCGGAGCCGCCCAACGCACTAGCTCCTCTGCGTGAGAAACATTTATCTACCCATTCCGAAACCGTTGATGTCTAAAAAATAGCTGACTATCCCCATAAAATGATGAGACAAATTCCGACGTAGTTTCAATGTGTCCAATTATCTGAGCTTTTTGACGATTATCACTTTTATCTGTAACTTCTTCAGGACTAACGCCATAGACAGAATATAAAGATGTTCCGGCTGGTATTGTAGCCAGATCATTCCTAAAATCATGTGGCGGGCTTTCAGGAAAATGAATATTTGAATTAGGGACAAGAAATACTTGAGCGGGATAATAAGCTTTACTTTCTTTTTGCCCGTGTTGTTCAATCTCTCCCAAATCCTCTAAATAGAGTTTTGTGGGATATTTGGTAACTCGAGTAAAGATTAAGTTGGTGATAATAGGCCCAAGACTCTTAGCTATGGGAACGATATTTGATAATTCATTAGCAAAGAAATTATAGTTTTTATCTTGACCAACTAAAGATACTAAAGCAGAGAAATTCCCGGAGGGATTTTCATCCACAAATAACTTGATGGCCAGACCTGGAGCAAATCCGCGATCGCTTGGATCTCCGGTTACAGATAATCGCAAAAGTCCATAGTCTGCGCCCTTAAATAAACCAGAAAAGGAAGTATTGTTTGTTGGAATAAACTTGATTTTAGCAACGCTTCCGTGAGCATGAATGGCTTTTTTCCAATTAGTAGGTGCTTCGTCTAATTGACGATCCATCTTAGTTTTCAGAGCAGTCAAAAATAAACTGACAATATCAATTTTCTTCAACGGCGGAAGTTGATCATATTTAGACTTTAGGATTCTAGAATTCCACAAAAAATCTTGTTTTTGAGGAGCTTTCCAGGACTGGTAATCTTCAGGTAAAGAACCTAAATCTTCAGCATTATGCCAAAATTTCCGAATTTCTTCTAAATGTTCCATGATGTCGTACCTTCCATGTATCAAAGAGACGCGATTAATCGCGTCTCTACAAAATATTTGAATTGTTAATCTTGATTCCTGAGCTTTTTAACCTACCTTTCGCCAAGGTGCAAAGCCGTTGCTAGCGCCAAGCAGAGCAGGTGCTAGTTCGGGATGATGACGACGCAGGATTGTTAAGAATGTGTTGTTATCAATCCAATCCAATCCAAATTGAGTGTAAATTTCCGCAGTGTAGTCTTTTGTAAAGAAGCGATCGCTTTTCAGTCTTCGAGATGCCATTAGGATAAATACTCGAAAAGCAGTATCACTAAAACCAAAACCATCGGGAAGATCCTCTGCAAATAAACCCACCATCAAATCTACACTATTAATGTCGTTGTTATAGACTTCTCGTAGTTCCTTAGCCCATTGTTTATTACTGGTAATCTCTTCAAAAGAATTGACTTTACCTCGACCCAATAACTCACGAAAACGGTTATAGCGAGGAACGCCTCGTTCTCTATCCCGCAAAATATCAACAGCAGCCAAATCAAATGCTGGCGTGTCGTCTCCTAAAAGCTCTCCTGTCAGTTGTCGCAGAAAGCGAGGATAATTATGCAATCTGACGGCTCCAGGGTAAGAAGTTCCAAAGGAATAAAACAAATCTTTCATGGGAATTTCTTCTAAAATTCCACGAGTATTCTTACCAGCCACATCAGGAAATTGTTTTTTCTGTAATAATTTGCCGTTACTAACTGCATGGAACTCGAATTCATCTGGAATCAAAGGATGCATCCGATATACAGAGACGAATTCTTGGGTGAGGTAATAGGGAGCTGTATGGTGGTCGGTTGGTGAGCCAACAATTCCACTTAACAGTTCACTTTCGCCAAGACGACCCCAACGCTTTTTAAAATCCTCTCCAAGTAATCCCCACCAGTTTGAATTCAAGGCGATGTCTGTAACAGGATGTGGTAGGATTGCAGGAGTCCATTCGACAGTATGAATTTTAGCTGTCAAAGCTGCATTAATCAGTCGAGCGTGGTCGAAGAGTTCCTCATCTGTCCACTGAGGATATATTTTTTTTAAGTGGTCGCAGATGACATTATGTTCTTTGACAAATAGGGTATGCAACATACTTAGTCCTACCCACCAAGCACCAGCAAAACCCACTTTATCAATGCCATTTTCTGGGTGAACTGGTAATAAACCGTCTTCACCAATGATCATTTTTCCATCAACATGAGAGCGCACTTTGTCAATGGTTTCTTGATTACTGCCATAAATTTGTGAGGCATCCCACCAGTGAGTAACTCCATTAATAAAACTGGCAGGGTTTTTAGTATCTCCAGTCCGGGTTGTGTCTTCTAAGGTTTTGTTGACCGGCATAGCTCCGTGTTCTGATAACCACGGATCATCCTGCTCTACAGGAATCTCAAATTTGTTATTGCGCTGGTTGTCACCATGACTGAACCAATCATGTGTCTGAAATTGAATCCATGAAGCAGCGAGCAGATTTAAGATTGTGGCAGGTTGAAATTCATCTCGTGCCAATAAAACTCGGCTGACAGTGCGGGGATTCGGGGTGAGGATGTTTTTCTCGTCAGATTTGGCATCTTCCAATCGCACATTTCGCCCAAACCGAGTTCCAGCCATACCCATTTCTGGATGCTCAAGGTCATTGTAGCTGCCATCTGCGGTGCGAACCTTCAAATGGCGACCATCCGCGCTCGGAACTGGCTTAGGCAGATGGTCGCTATTCGGTAGTTGCGAGGTATCGTGGAGGTTGTCTTTTCGGAGCTTTCCACGGAATTGAACTAATTTTAAAAGTCCCAAGGGAGTTGGCAGCTTATGCCACGGAATTCCAAACATTGATTATTATCTCCTAGCAAATTATTTAATATTTCGTCCAACCTAGATATCAAGGCTATTTTATGCTAAAAATTTCCTTGAGTTTGTTTAGACCAAAGTAACAGAATAATTGGAGTTGAGCTATATTTTGAACAATTTATTTATAAAGTAAACTTTAAGCCCGTAGGAGACATTAACGCAGTGCGATCGCCAGCTATTAATGGTGTGTTATGGCATAATAAATTGTGAATTACTCAAGGAATTACACTTTCAATCGCACCTAACACAACGGCATTTCTTAGCGGCAGAAGCTAGTGTGCATCTTGCCTCTCATAGCCGGAATTTAATATTTACTTTATAAATTACCTCTAAGCAGGCGATCGCAATAAATTCATCCCAAAATTACAAGCAGCACAAAAAGCTTGCAGCAAGTATAGGAGTAGTGTAAATCTTGAATCAATCCTGCGCCTGAGTCACATCCTGAACATAGATTATGCCCACTAATGTAGTTAATTGAATGATGCAATATAATTCTTATTTTATAACTAAATTTTAGGAACTTAACATCTAAGGCTTAGATGTTTTGTAAATGATTATTAAGTAATAAGTTGAGATTTTTTAAGCAATTTCAATAGCAAATTAACTATGATTACATAAATAATCAAATAAATCATGTCTCTAGATGAAGGCTTTGTGCATTACTTTTCACTGACTTAATCCCCCTGTGGATGTTCATCCCACAAGGTTGTCAGTTCTCGTAAACTTTGATGATTGCCATTACCCAAAATCAGATGATCTAGCACCGGAATACCTAAAAGCTGTGCCCCTGCTAGCAACTGGTGCGTTAATTCTATATCTTCTTGGCTAGGTTCAAGGTTCCCAGAAGGATGGTTGTGAGCAACGATTACCCGCGTTGCTCCTTGGCGAATAACTTCCCGAAAAATTTCACGGGGAGAGGCTAGGGTTTCAGTTGCGGTGCCAATGGTAATTACTTGCGTACCCAGTAAGCGATTTTTGACATCTAACAGCAACACTGCAAAACGTTCTTGTGTCTGCCACATCATATCTTGACTGAGGGTAGCAGCAGCAGCTAGTGGGCTATCAATTAATGTGCCATCTAAAGGACGAGATTGAAAGGCGCGTTTGCCCAATTCGATAGCTGCTAAAATACTTGTCGCCTTTGCTGGCCCAACACCAGAAATTTGCATCAACTCGGCGGGTGTAACTTCTCGCAGAACTGCCAAAGGATCGCGTTGGTGCTTACCTAATTCGCTTAAGATATATTGTCCCAAACCTACAGCAGACAATTTCCCCGGGCCTTGGCCAGTACCTAGAAGAATTGCAATTAACTCCGCTGTGGCTAAAATTTTGGCACCATGCGTCATTAGCCGTTCACGCGGACGCTCGTTTGTAGGTAGGTCGGCAATTCTGAGGCAATAGGTCATAGGAAACTTAGAGAATAGTCACTAAAGATGTAACTATCTTTATTTATCCCTTGTTTACTTTAAAAATGATCTTTATTTAGTATTTGTTAATTTTGGGTTTAGAGTTTCTTTACCTTTAAGGTGTAGCGTTAGGTAGGTGCTTTCATCGCTAGCAACTAGTTAATATCCTTTTTTATTAAAGAAGAAAACTTTTATGGCTTACCAATTGAAAAAAACTTTGGCAGTTGCCGCCATTCTTGGTGCATTCAATTACAAGTGATTGTTGCCCCGTGCGTTTTAGCATTCGGGGCAACGGCATCCATCAGTGTCCCATTCGGTTCACCAAGATATCACTAAAAAATTAATTTAGGCAGGAATGACTAGAGCAATCAGTGAACGTTTATCAAGTGATTGGACTTTCCCTACTTGACCAAGATCATTTACAACGCGGTCTAGTAATTCTCCCGCTTGCTCACGATATTGATGTTCTCGACCTCGTAAACGAACAGCAAACTTCACTGAATCGCCTTTACTCAGCCACCCAATTGCTTGTTCAATGCGTAATTTGTAATCAGCCACACCCACGTTTAGACCGAAACGAACTTCTTTTACCACTGGTCTAGCACTCTGTGCCTGACGCTTTTTCTTTTGATACTGAAGTTTGCCATAATTAAGAATTTTTGCAACTGGAGCCTCTTTACCTTCGGACACTAAAACTAGGTCAAGTTCTAAGCTTTGGGCTAATTGTAGCGCCTCATAGGTATCGATCAGACCACGATTGTTATTTTCATGGTCAATCAAAAAGACTTGAGGTGACTTGATTTGTGAGTTAATTAGTTGCTTTTGGATTGCGATAACGATTTTCTCCTAGTTGTTCAACATTTTACTTTGCGAATTATACCAATGTAGCACAAGGTTGAAATTAGTGTATTTTATATCACGCTAAATCCATAACTTATCCGTACTAAGAAAACTTGTGCTGTGCTATGGCTTCTCCTCAAAATGCCCCGTGCGCTTCTGTATTCGATTATAGCAATATGTCTTTTGTTCGCATCGTTAATCAGGGCATCGGTGAAAGTCCTAAATAAGATTTTCACCGATGCAGTTTGGTGTTAACCAGTCATTGTTTATTTTTCTCATCCCTTTCCTGTGTGCCTCACAGCAATATTAAGAAAGATCCGAGTAAATAGCCGCACCCGAACAACTCAATGCTCTCTCTAGATACTAGGGGCAGAGAGCAAAAGCGCAGCTTTAGCGGGGTGGGGTACTTTTATTATAAGCAATTCGACGGACATATAAATTACGAATTACGAATTACGTTAGCGTAGAGGTAGCGAATATCACCAAACCATCTTGGTGTAATATGATTGCCACCTAGCACTAACTACAGTGAATCTATGAACTGCTGTATCTTTTCTAAGAGTGACCGATGTTCGATTTTGTTTGCTAACTCTTGAGCAGTTTGATAGCACGATCGCGCCAACTTTTTGCGTTTCGTTGTAGCGTAGAGGTTTCCCATATTCAGCAAAGTTGAAATTTCTCCAAGATTATCGCCCAGTTGTTGATAAATCGTAATAGCTTGTTTGTAAAACTTCATTGCCTGCCGAGACTGTGCCAGGGTGCTGTAGGTAAAACCAATGTTGTGAAGAGTTGTTGCTTCACCAGAGCGATCGTTAATGGCTCGACGTGTCAAAAGAACTTGATGGTAGAGCAAGAGAGCTTGTTTAGGTTGTCCCAAATCACTATAAATTGAAGCGATATTATTCAAAGTGGTTGCTTCACCAAGCAAATTCTTGATGGCTCGTTGAATTGGCAAGGCTGCTTGAAAAAATTCTAAAGCTTGCTCAAACTTCCCTAAGACGCTGTAAGCAAACCCAATACCATTCAGAGTTGTGGCCTCACCAGAAAAGTCACCTAGCAATCGCCGCTTCGTCAAAATTTGGTTTTGTAATAACAGTGCGCGTTTCGGTTCTCCCAACCGAGTATAAATTAACGCTACATCATTGAGAGTAGAAATTTCTCCTTGAGTATTTTGCGATCGCCTAAAGATAGTAAGTGCCATGTCAAAATACTCTAACGCTTGCGAAAAGCGTCCAAGACGGCTGTAGGTAGAACCCAAATTGCTCAGTGCAGTTGCCTCTGCTGGGGCGTTGCCAATTTCAACCGCAACCGAAAGCGCTTGCTGAAAGCGCTCTAATGCTCTTTGAGGTTGCCAGCAACTCAGGTGAGCTAAACCGAGGTCGTTCAATGTATGACCTTCTCTAGCTCGGTCTGGAATTGCTCTAGCCAAGTCTAAATTCTTGATTGCAAGATCGAGAGATTCTTGAAATTTCCCCCGCTGGTAGTAGCGGTTTGCTTCATCACGACGTTGTTCCCACTCTTTGACTTGATTTAATGGTTGCATCATCTGACCTCAATTGCATTCTGCGATAAATGGGCAAGACATTTCGGGAATAAATCCCTCTTAGGTTATGTTTCCCAAATTTGAGTTAACCTTTATCTTCTATCGTTAGATATAAGACGTAAATAAAAAAGTATGCTACTTATCATATTTATAATAAAAATCATCCCACGCAGATACACTCAATCTCCAGTGCGATCGCTCCAACTAAGCCTGATAAAATCAGGTGGAGCTAATTAATAGGTTTAAAGCTTTGTTAGCAGCGTTACTTTATGGTCAAGAAGATTTACGCCTAGAGAAGGTTGCTGATCCCACTCCTGGATCTGGCGAAGTTGTGATCGAAGTGGGGGCGGCAACAACTTGTGGTACAGATTTGAAAGTCTGGCGGCGTGGTGGTCATGCCAAAATGTTGAAACTGCCGACGCTGTTTGGTCACGAAGTTGCTGGGCGAATTGTGGCTTTGGGAGCAGGTGTTACCAATTGGCAAGTAGGCGATCGCGTCGTGGCTAATAATTCTGCTCCTTGCATGGAATGTTTCTTTTGTCAACGTCAAGAATATTCCTTATGTCCGAATTTGACATGGAATAATGGAACTTTTGCCGAATACCTAAAAATTCCCGCCCCAATAGTACAGCATAATTTGTTGCAGATTGCCGATGATTTGCCGTGGGAATTGGCAGCCATGACAGAACCTTTAGCTTGTGTATTGCATGGTGTAGCTCGTTCTAACATTAAGCCCAAAGATCAAGTAGTCGTTTTGGGAGATGGAGCAATCGGGCTAATGTTTGTGGCAGCGTTGAGTGGGAAAGCTGAGGTTTTGCTGTGGGGAGGTAATAATCAGAGGTTAGAAATTGGTCAGAAATTGGGTGCAGCCCAGACATTTAATTATCATCAAATCCCGGATATTCCCAGTGTGGTGAAAGAACTTACCCAAGGATGGGGCGCAGATGTAGTGATTGAAGCGACTGGTGTACCAAGTGTTTGGGAAACTGCGATCGCCTGTGCCCGTCCTGGTGCTACGGTCAATTTATTCGGTGGATGTCCACGGGATACAACTATTACCGTCAACACAGAACAGCTACACTATAGCGAACTTACCATCAAAGGCGTGTTTCATAATACACCAGAGTATGTGCGATCGGCTTTATCACTGATAGCTAGTCGCAAAATACCCTTTGAGTTACTTATTAGTGAACAGCGGCCATTAAAAGATTTAGAACAGGTGTTTTGTGAGATGAAAGCGCGTAAAGTAATTAAGGTGGCGATCGTTCCTTAGCAATGCAAATTTAATAACGTGCAATTCTTATTTAACTTGGAATGGTGCGTTACGCTCCGCTAACACACCCTACTTTTGCACTTTATTTAATCCACATTCCTTAGTATTTCGGCAGCCAATTTACAGGGCATACTACAATGACTAGATATAGCACCACAGACTTAGGCTAAAGCACTATGATTCCTCAAGTCATTACCCCAGTATTAATGATTGAACCGTCGTCATGGTTACGCTCTGGCATCACCATCGGGAAAGTTGATAATGTTAACATTGCTAAGTTCACAGATGAGTTACATACTCGTCTATAAGAATTGCTTGAGAAACGAAAAGCTGGATTGCTGACTTCTGAAGAAGAAGCCGAATATGCTGGAATTGCTGAACTGGAGCGCATCCTAACTTTTGTTAACGCTAAACTGATTGCTAGTCATGGGTGTTAAAGATAGCACTCGGCAGTTTGTGCGCCTTAATCCTTGAGAATCGTAAAACTACAGCAGAATTCGGGAGCGGAGTCGGAGACCCTTCAAAGTTTTTGATGCTGTTGGTAGAGGTTATTATTAATTACATGTCTTCTTCAGGATTTGCAAACAGAGATTTTAAGTTACGTCTGCCACTGACAACTCTGACAATTTCAATTCCGTCACCAGTAATTATGTAAAAAATAATATACCCATCCAGTGGAAGTCCTCTTAGTTAGGTTGGGACGCAAATCCTCGTATTGTCGTCCCATATTGGGAAAGCTAACGAGTTGTTGACATTTTTGATTAAACGCATATAAAAGTCGCTCACCAGCCTCAACATTTTCTACCGCGAAATAATCTGCGATCGCTTGTAAATCACCAGAAGCAGGGAGTGAGATAATGTACCGATTCATTTCTAAGCCTCTTTTGCTTGCTTCAACTGTGTTAAAAGCTGATTCACAAAAGTTTGACCATCAATCCCTTCTCCCCTTTCAAGTGATGCTATCCCTTCATCAATTTTGGTGCGAGTTTCTTCGAGCCATCCTTGGTAAGAAAGAGTCTCTTCTGCTAAAAGGCATAATGCAGTTTGAATTACTTCATCAACGCTGTTAAATCTACCTGTTGCTACCAAAACTTTAATTATTTGTTCTTGCTCTGGGCTGAATGTGATGCTCATAACGATTCCATCCTTGGCTTTTTCTATGATAGAGCGTTCATGAGTAAGATCCTTAATGTCTTAAGTTGGTTGACGCTTGAAATAATCTTCCTGAAAACGGGAAAACTATGGTTACTCCACTAATGGGGAAATTTCCATGAAAGTCCTAAACAGCAAAATGCTCAAAAAATCTCTGCTTAACTGTTTAATTTTGCCTTTTTCTCTAATGCCCTGGTTGTGCATGGGAACACTTGTTGATTCCCAAGCGAATGCTTTACCAGGACAAAGTACAGAGGAAGTAGGCGCTTGGATTAAAGCACATCCCACGCTCCGCCCCGGTAGTGGGGAGCAATTATTTGTGCAAAAAACTGACACTGCTGCTCAACGATTCACTTTTCAAGCGTCGGTATTGCCTCCCGGTAGGATAGAATTCTCCAAAGACCGTGGCAGAATTCGGACTGAGCGCATTGCTATGTATGATGCCATCAACGGTATGACATTTACGCGTCTCCAGGAATCCTTGCGGGTGATTTATGGTTTGGAGATTTATCAAGACTACGATCGCGCCCAAGTCGTCTACCAATATCCCAGCCAGGAGACAATTAACTCAGCACGTCTAGCCAAAAATCAAATTAGAGAAGCTTTAAAAGGAGAATTACGAGTAGGCGATCGCTATGTATATTGGGTAGAAATTGCCCAACCTAAGAGCGGCAAAGCTTTTACTGGTCAAATGACGATTTTGCTCAAAACTGACCGAGACAAGTTAGAAAGTGAACTACAAATTCGATAATGGGCAAAACAGTTCTGAGTTATAAGTTAGGAGTTAGGAGTTAGGAGTTGTTCTCCCTCATCCTTTCCCCAACCCTACAGGAGCTAGGGTTTGCCATGTACCCGAAAAGATACTTTCAGATGCTAAGGAAATTCGTAGCAAATCTTCTTTCAGTAGCGGAGGCCAATCAATTCCGGCTTTATGCCCTGCGGCAAATAGCTGTTGTGCCTTAATGCTTAACTTATAAAGGGTTAAAGCCAGTTCTCGGTCTATGCTCTTTGCATCTTTGAGGGCTTCAAATACCACTTTCAATGCCAACAAAATCGAGGTGATCTGACCGGGTACTGGCGGTTTTCCCTGCTTCATACGCGTTAACAGCGCATCTGGGTTTTCCTCGGTTGTGACTGTCTGATCTATGAGGAGTTTCCGAGCTGTTTCGTAATTCATGTAGCCAGTTTAGCGTACATTTGCTTCAGCAGGAATACTTAGTTAAAAGTTGTAAAACTGGTTTCTGGTTATTTATAGCAAAATGATAGTCACTTAGCTGTGAAATGGATTAGGGAGCATTGGCGATGCTCTAAGTTAACCAGATAGATTGAGTATAATACCTTGGATAAATACACCTCGCTTGGAATAAGAAGCAAAATGATCTCACCCAATTTATTAGAAATTGAGCGTTCCATCTGTGCCTTAGCTGTGGAAGAACAACTTTGGCTCCTAGAAAGTATTGCTCGACAAATACGAGAAAGGGAGTACACAACTAATAAATTAGCTGATGCCAAATATTCGCAAGAACAATTGGTATTGATGGCTAGTGAGCCAAAAATTCAAATAGAAATTGCTGCCATAAATGATGAGTTTGCGATTTCTGAAATACTCTGAGGTGTGGAAGTAAAACTTATGAGTTCGCAAGACTTAAAAAGTCAAATATACAAATTATCGGTGTGCGATCGCTTAGAATTACTGAGTTTACTGAGTGCGATCGCTCATTCACTGCAAAACGATCTCAGACCCCGCTCACCAGTGCCAGAAGATATAGTAGATCGGCTGACCGGGCTGCTCAAAATTGACTTTTGTTTCATTTGTCTTTACTATTCAACCCCATTATGGTATATGACTGGGGTAAATACGCTCCGATGATGTTGCTGATTAATAGGTCAATAGGGGCAATCTCGGAAAAACAAATTTCAAGGGTGCTTATTACATTGTTTGAAGTTATGTAGCCTTTTGATTACGACCTGTCAAACACTGCGGTAGACTATGCGTTGAATATGATTCTTTCGCAGAGAAGAACACTCGAAAGGAGCGGTTTTTTCATGTCTCATGCTGTAAAAATCTACGATACCTGCATTGGCTGCACCCAATGCGTCCGCGCTTGCCCGACTGATGTACTGGAGATGGTTCCTTGGGATGGCTGCAAAGCTGCTCAAATTGCCTCTTCACCCCGTACAGAAGACTGCGTGGGCTGTAAACGCTGTGAAACTGCTTGTCCTACCGACTTTTTGAGCATCCGGGTTTACCTGGGCGCTGAAACAACTCGCAGTATGGGTCTGGCTTACTAAAAAGCTCAGTCCTGAGTCCTGAGTTCTGAGTTTTGAGATAAGTAAATCAAAAAACAATTTTTTGATTCTTCACTCACCACTTGGATCTTGGAACTCAGGACCTAAGACTTTTAAAATCGTAATTTTAGATTGGGGATGTAATCTCTGGGTATCTAAATCCTAGAAGCCGCCCCTGTATCATCAGGTCAAAAGCGGAGATTTTGCTGTTACAGCCCAAAATTCATAACAACATCTAGTAGCAGAGGGAGTAAATGACTCCCTCTTTTTCTTTCCAAAATGTCAAGTTTATGCTAGGAACTATACTGGATTTAATCATCCTGAAAAAAGTAGCGTGAACAATGTGCGGAATCGTTGGATATATAGGCACTCAAGCAGCGACAAACATTTTACTTGCTGGGCTGGAAAAACTAGAGTACAGGGGATACGATTCTGCTGGAATTGCCACGATTTGGGAAGGTGAGGTTAATTGTGTGCGAGCAAAGGGCAAACTGCATAACCTGCGTTCTAAACTTGAACAAATAGAAACCCCCGGACAAATTGGTATTGGTCACACTCGCTGGGCAACTCATGGTAAACCAGAAGAGTATAATGCCCATCCCCACATGGATACGGCAAGGCGAGTGGCGGTGATCCAAAATGGCATTATCGAAAACTACCGGGAGTTACGCGAAGAACTTAAACAAAAAGGTCACGTGTTTCTTTCTGAAACTGATACTGAAGTAATTCCTCATCTAATAGCCGAATATTTAAAAAATCTGCCTTCCCCTCCACTCCCTCACTCTCCTTCTGCCTTTGTAGAGGCAATTCGTCAAGCTGTGAGCAAACTAAAAGGGGCATTTGCGATCGCAGTTATTTCTGCTGACTACCCCGATGAATTGATAGCTGTGCGCCAACAAGCACCTTTGGTAATTGGATTTGGTCAAGGAGAGTTCTTCTGTGCATCTGATACGCTAGCGATCGCTTCCTACACCCGTGCAGTGCTACCTTTGGAAAATGGCGAAATTGCCCGCCTCACACCTTTAGGCGTTGAGATTTACAATTTTGCTGGCGACAGGTTGAAAAAACAACCCAGGTTGCTCAACTTTAATCCTGCAATGGTAGAAAAGCAGGGATTCAAACACTTTATGCTCAAAGAAATCCATGAGCAACCGGGAGTAGTAAGAGCTAGTTTAGAAGCATACTTTAGTAAGATTGGAGAACCTACCGAATCGCCAATCAATCTTGGTTTACCTGAAGATTTTTACACCGATTTGGAGCAAATTCATATTGTCGCCTGTGGTACAAGTTGGCACGCCGCATTAATCGGAAAATATTTAATCGAACAACTAGCGAGAATTTCAACTCAGGTACATTACGCTTCTGAGTATCGTTATGCACCCTCGCCATTGACACCCAACACGTTGATTATTGGTGTTACCCAATCAGGCGAAACCGCTGATACCTTAGCAGCTTTGACGATGGAAAAAGAACGTCGCCAGGGGAAAGAACCCAAATATCAAGCGCGATTGCTGGGCATTACTAATCGCTCTGAAAGCAGCCTTGGTCATATAGTACCGCATATCATCAGTACCCTAGCAGGAATTGAAATTGGGGTAGCAGCGACGAAAACTTTTACTGCTCAACTGATGGCATTTTATGCTTTGGCATTAGATTTAGCAGCTCGTCGTCAGACAGTTTCAAAGGAGACATTGGAAAATATTATTAACGGGTTGTGGCAAATTCCCAAAGAAATTGAGGCAACTTTGGAAATTCAAGAACGCTTAACCGAACAGTTAGCCCACGAATTTGCCGAAACCCAAGATTTCATTTTTATCGGTAGGGGAATTAACTTTCCGATTGCTTTAGAAGGGGCGTTGAAATTAAAAGAAGTCAGCTATATTCACGCTGAGGGATATCCAGCAGGAGAAATGAAACATGGCCCGATCGCTCTATTAGATGCAAAAGTACCAGTAGTTGCGATCGCAATACCTGGTAGTGTTTACGAAAAAGTTATTTCTAATGCCCAAGAAGCCAAAGCTAGAGATTCTCGATTAATTGGCGTGACTCCTGTCAATGATGGCGAAACTGCGGAAATCTTTAACGATCTTCTTCCCATCTCTCATGTGGAAGAATTACTTTCGCCCATTCTCACAGTAGTTCCTTTACAATTATTGGCTTATCATATTGCCGCCCGTCGCGGTTTGGATGTCGATCAGCCAAGAAATTTGGCCAAGTCTGTAACGGTAGAATAGTCTATTAATAGAGCTAGTAGCGTTTAAACGCTACTACATATAAGCCAATGTGCAATTCCTCATAATTTTTTGAGAACTACCTCAAAAAAACCTTTGTTGTAGTCATTGTAAAAATGAGCTAGTCTAGCTAATCGGGCTATATATGGCAAGAAGAGGAAGTAAATGGTTAGCAGCATCTCTACAGTAGATCTGTTTTGTGGTGCTGGAGGACTAACTCATGGGTTTGAGCAAGCAGGTCTTCCAGTCAAAGCTGGATATGATATTGATCGAGCTTGTAAATTTCCATACGAGCACAATAATAAAGCAAAATTTATACTGCAAGATGTAGAATATCTTAGCGGTTCTGATCTGGCAAAGCATTTTTCTGGCAGCAGCATTAGAGTTTTAGCAGGATGTGCCCCTTGTCAACCATTTTCAAGTTATTCAAGACGTTATAACGATAAAGAATCAAAGTGGAAGCTATGCCGTGATTTTGCTCGTCTGGTAGAAGAATGTGAACCAGAGATTATTTCAATGGAAAATGTGCTTCAGTTAAAATACCATCCAGTATTTCATGAATTTATCGATAAATTAGAAAATTTAAACTATTTTTTGGAATCTTATGAAGTTAACTGTCTAGATTATGGAATCCCTCAATCTCGAAAGCGATTAGTTTTACTGGCTTCAAAATTTGGCAAAGTTAACTTAATTCCACGAACACATGATGCAGAAAGATACGAAACAGTAAGAAAAGCTATTGAACATCTTGAACCACTTTCTGCGGGTCAAAAATCTAAGATAGATCGACTCCATCTATGCAGTAAGCTATCTAATCTGAATCTTTGTCGTATTCGTGCTTCAAAACCCGGAGGAACTTGGCGAGATTGGCCTAGAGAATTAATTGCAGAATGCCACACAAAAAAGAGTGGTAAAACTTATCCTGGGGTATATGGTCGGATGGAATGGGATCGACCTAGCCCGACTATCACTACACAGTGTTTTGGATTTGGTAACGGTCGTTTTGGACATCCTGAACAAGATAGGGCTATATCTCTTAGAGAAGCAGCATTACTACAAAGTTTTCCAGCAAATTACGAGTTTGTCGCTCTTGATGAGGCTTTAGGATTAAGTCATATAGGGCGATTGATTGGAAATGCTGTTCCTGTTAAACTAGGCGAAGTTATCGCTCAAAGCATACTAAATCACCTTGAAGTTTTCCGTTAAGGATTTCCTCTAATAGATAAATCCAAATAGTCCTTATTAACTAAATACTGTTCAATATTTTGTAGAATTTGTCTCAAATATCTAATCACTTTACTCTTGATCTCTAGAAGCTCATCAGCAGTTTTGTCTCGTCCTACCTCTGCAAAAGACTTAAAACCATGTGCCAAAAGATTTCTGTTTGTTTTAATAGTTACTAAATCACTTCCATGTGCTGTTTTAGCATAGTCAGTTGTATGTGAAAATCCATACTCATCCGCCGTAATTCTGATTCGTTTTCCATCAATATTGCCTGAAAATAGATTTTCTTTTCGCATAGCTTCTGTGTCTATTTCAGTATGGTTATATTTCTCTAGATATTCATTGAGAAAAAGATTAACACGTCTGTCAAAATTGTTGTAGTTATTTAGGTAAGCAAAAAAACGTAATACAAATTCCTCCGGTTCACGTTTATTAACAAGTGTTTCTGACAATGGAGATAGTTGGCGAAATTTAGGATCTCTAGCAAGTTCTTCAAGAAGATTAACAAATGGGCCTGGAGATATGCCTCTACGCTTCTCCATATCGTTTAGTTCAACACTACCTGTATTGATGCGTTCAAACACATCCCTTCTTATTTCTTCATCAGCTTTATCCGTTAGTACAATCATGCGAATCGTAGCCCGATTGAAGCGTCTTCTTCGTGCCAGTGGTAAATCTTTAAATTTGAAGTCGTTAAGTTTTTTTAGTTTGTCTAGCCCACAAAGCCTTAACTCATTATTTATGAATCTGTCTAGTGTGCGGATACGTTGAGTACCATCAACAATTTCTAACCGAGCTTCATCATCACTATCATCATCATCTTTTGGTGGTAAATCAGCAACAAAAATATATGGAATTGGTAGTCCTAGCATAATAGATTTGTTGCGACTACTTAGTACAAATCTTGACTGTCCGCCTATACGATATTGCCCAGAAAACACTGCTGGAAGTTGCCCCAAATCTATCTACAAGACTGAATAATAAATCTTACGGCAGTCAATTAGCGTAGTAGGTTGGCTGTATCCGGGATCTGTAGTTCGTCATGTCGCTTTTCCAAAAGAAACTAAATTTGCAGAGAAACCACAACTGGCTTTTGCTCTTTTATATGCTCCTGTTGCTTGCCACTACTTTGTTTTGCGATCGCATCTGCGGTTATAGACTACTTACCTCTTGCCCTTGCAAACTGTCTCTCACAGAGATAAAAACCTACGCAAGAGCGGTGTAGCCAAAACTTCCTATTATTTTTCACCTAAATTAATACAAATGTTCTATTTTTTTCCTTATCAACCGCATTATCTATCACTACCGGCATTCTGTAAAATTCATACCTAAGAATCAGAAGATCCCCCTTACCTGTGGTGGCAGACAGTCCTAAACTGAATATGAGAGTTGAAAGGCAGTCGGGAGAAATTTTGTGAAAAAAGTATTATCAATCATCCTTGGCGGTGGCGCGGGTACTCGGCTTTACCCACTAACCAAACTCCGCGCTAAACCAGCAGTCCCAGTAGCAGGGAAATACCGCTTAATCGATATCCCTGTCAGTAACTGCATAAATTCCGAAATATTCAAAATCTACGTCCTGACACAATTCAACTCAGCTTCCCTGAATCGTCACATAGCCCGTACTTATAACTTTACTGGCTTCACCGAAGGGTTTGTGGAAGTGCTAGCCGCACAGCAAACGCCAGAAAATCCTAACTGGTTCCAAGGTACAGCCGATGCTGTGCGTCAGTATCTTTGGCTGTTGGAAGAATGGGATGCAGACGAATATTTGATCCTCTCAGGAGATCACCTCTACCGCATGGATTACCGCCTGTTTATCCAGCGTCATCGAGAAACCGGTGCTGATATTACTCTCTCAGTTATCCCCATCGATGAACGCCGCGCCTCGGATTTTGGCTTGATGAAAATTGACGATTCTGGTAGGGTAATTGACTTTAGCGAAAAACCCAAAGGTGAAGCGTTAATCAAAATGCGCGTTGATACAAGCGTACTGGGATTGACAAAAGAACAAGCCAAATTACAGCCCTACATCGCCTCAATGGGGATTTATGTCTTTAAAAGAGATGTTTTGATCAAGTTGTTGAAGGAATCTGTAGAACGAACGGATTTTGGCAAAGAAATTATTCCTGATGCTTCTAAGGATTACAATGTTCAAGCCTACTTATTTGATGACTATTGGGAAGATATTGGAACAATCGAGGCATTTTATCACGCAAACTTAGCACTGACTCAGCAACCCCAGCCACCCTTTAGTTTCTACGATGAAAAAGCGCCAATTTATACCCGCCCTCGTTATTTGCCTCCAACTAAACTTTTAGATTGCCACATCACCGAATCAATTATCGGCGAAGGTTGTATTTTGAAGAATTGCCGCATTCAACATTCAGTTTTAGGGGTGCGATCGCGGATTGAATCTGGCTGCGTCATTGAGGAATCTTTGCTCATGGGTGCAGACTTTTACCAAGCTTCTGTAGAACGCCAAGCTAACTTAGTAGAAAATGACATTCCCGTAGGTATCGGTTCTGATACGCTTATTCGCCGTGCCATCATCGATAAAAATGCCCGCATCGGTCACGATGTGAAAATTATCAATAAAGATGATGTGCAAGAAGCTGATCGCGAAAGTCAAGGTTTTTACATCCGCAGTGGTATCGTCGTCGTGCTGAAAAATGCTGTAATTACCGATGGAACCATCATTTAGTCATTAGTCATTAGTCATTGGTCATTGGTCATTGGTCATTGGTCATTGGTCATTGGTCATTGGTCATTGGTCATTGGTCATTGGTCATTGGTCATTGGTCATTGGTCATTGGTCATTGGTCATTGGTCATTGGTCATTGGTCATTGGTC
>JBBSCU010000025.1:0-33764 GCA_038249935.1 Chroococcales cyanobacterium | reverse complement strand
GAGACTGGCGATAAATAAAGACGGGTTGCAGCCCGTCTAAAATAGCTTGAAAGTGCAAATACACCTTGTATAGTATTGAAAATAACACAGTTAATTTTCTCAGAGTTGCCAATTTGCCAAATAAGTCAGAATAGAGGTTATGGCTACTGGATACAGAAGCTCCTCTAGTCTATTGTCAGGCTGATTCAGCTTTACATGAACTCAACCAGCACCTAGAATCAAACTTTATAAGCATCAAATATGAATGTTTTACTTCTATACCCCCGCTTTCCAAAAAGTTTTTGGTCTTTTGAAAAAACACTGGCTTTATTAGACCGTAAAGCTATGCTACCGCCTTTAGGCTTGGTGACTGTAGCCGCGATTTTACCCCAAGAATGGCAGTTCAAGCTGGTAGATAGAAATGTTCGCCTCTGTACGGAAGCAGAATGGGCTTGGGCAGATTTGGTTATTATGTCGGCGATGATTGTGCAGAAAGAGGATTTGCTCTCTCAGATATTGGAAGCAAAGCAGAGAGGTAAACGTGTCGCTGTGGGTGGCCCCTTCCCGACAGCGCTACCGGGTGAAATGACATCCGCCGGAGCCGACTATTTGATATTAGACGAAGGAGAAATTACCCTACCCTTATTTGTAGCAGCGATCGCACGCGGCGATCGCACAGGCATATTTCGCTCTGACGGTGAAAAACCAGATGTTAGCAATACTCCGATTCCTCGCTTTGACTTGCTAGAATTTGATGCCTATGCGGAGATGTCGGTGCAATTTTCCCGTGGATGTCCTTTTCAGTGTGAATTCTGCGACATTATTGTGCTTTACGGTCGCAAACCCCGCACCAAAAACCCAGATCAACTATTAGCAGAACTTGATTATCTGTATAAACTGGGTTGGCGGCGCAGTATTTTTATGGTGGATGACAACTTCATCGGCAATAAGCGGAATGTCAAATTATTTTTGAAGTCCCTTGTACCCTGGATGGTGGAACATAACTATCCCTTTTCCTTTGCCACAGAAGCTTCAGTTGATTTAGCCCAAGATCAAGAACTGATGGATTTGATGGTAACGTGTAATTTTGGAGCCGTTTTTCTGGGAATTGAAACCCCCGACGAAGAAAGTCTCGCCTTTACTCAGAAATACCAAAACACACGAGACTCACTCACGGAAGCGGTGCATAAGATTACCCGCTCAGGGCTGCGAGTCATGGCAGGTTTTATCATTGGGTTTGATGGTGAAAAAGCCGGAGCAGGTGGGCGAATTGTGAAATTTGTCGAGCAGACAGCAATTCCCACAGCCTTATTTAGTATGCTGCAAGCGCTTCCAGATACAGCCCTCTGGCATAGATTAGAAAAGGAAGGACGACTCCAGAGCAAATCTGCCAACATCAACCAAACCACGTTGATGAACTTTGTACCAACTCGACCGTTAGAAGACATCGCTCAAGAATATGTGCAAGCGTTCTGGGATTTGTATGAGCCTGAGCGATTTTTGGAGCGTACATATAAACACTTCCGTCTTTTGGGCGAAGCAACTTACCCGAAAAAAGGCAAAGGTGCTAAGAAACCATTGAACTGGAAAGTACTCCGGGCGTTGATGATCATTTGCTGGCGGCAAGGTGTACGCCGTCAGACGCGCTGGCAATTCTGGCGCAACTTATGGAATATGTATCAGCATAATCGGGGTGGGGTGAGTAGCTACTTAGCCGTTTGTGCCCAAATTGAGCATTTCGTAGAATATCGCCAAATTGTCCGGGATGAAATTGAGGCTCAAGTGGCTGAATTTTTAGAAGCAAAAGCCAGGATAAAACCTGAAACACAAGTTATGGAAGTGTCAGGAAGCTTACATAAATAACTTAGTATCAAGCGTGGAAACGAGATTTTCCACGCTTGATATACTTGTTCTAACTAAGGAATGTGGATTAAATAAAGTGCAAAAGTAGGGTGTGTTAGCGGAGCGTAACGCACCATTCCAAGTTAAATAAGAATTGCACGTTATTAAATTTGCGTTCCTAAGTAGACAAAAATATAGGACTTATATTAACGTGAGTTCGACAAATCTTTTTTGACCTCTCCCCCAGCCCCTCTCCGACGCGGAAAGGGGAGCCAAAAGCCTAATTTTTCATTGCTCCTCCCTTTCCGTTTCGGAGAGGGAGAGGTTCATCGAACTCACGTTAAATCAGAGTCTGAAACTGTAAAACAGGTATCAATCTGAAGATTAACGAAAACCCAAAATTTCGGAAATTGCCGTGACAATATCCAGATAAAAGTTGCCTTTCACTGCCCGGAACAACTCAAATTTAGAGTCAGGTGCACCAAAAAATGGTCTGAGAAACCATCCTAACTGCATACCAACAAAGGCATAAAGCAATAACCAGAATCTTAAAATAGTGGTGCGGGTTTTTTTACCAACTTCATCTTGTTGAGAAAGTAACTGCATTCCCTCATAAAGAAATTTTACGCCAAAGATGCCTGTGATGCCGAAAATTAACACATTCAACAGTTTAAAAAATTGATAAGAATCGGGTGTAGTGATCAGAAAAAATAACGTAACTGGTGCCAAGCTGAATAAAAGTACACTAATCACCGATACAGATGTGAGCAACACAACAAAATGTTGTTGAATACTGCTCCGGGAACCAAACAAAACATTAAAAAAGAACAAAGTTGGGAAACAAATGATCAGTGTTAATAAATAAAATGCCGGAAGTTTGATAGCACCGGATAATGCTTGTGCCCAACTGTGGGCTGCACCGATAATTGCACCATAGAGAGCAAAGAAAATGGAACTAGTTACGAACAAAGAACTGATTTTATTTTGTAATCGTACTCCCTGACGAATTTCTTCTAAGAAGGACTGGCGATCGCGCAATAAATTAACCAAAACACTAAATTGTTGAATTCCGATATTTTGCTTTTTCAGCATAATTTTATATGTTGGATATTTTGTTGAATTACTAATTACTAATTAACGGATTCCCAAGAGATAGCCAATAGATTTAATGACGCTTAAATAGAAATTGCCTTCTCTTTCGCGGAACAGTTGAAAGACAGAATCAGGTGTACCAAAAAACGGTCTGAGAGTCCATCCTAACTGACTACCAACGAAAGCGTAAAGAAATAGCCAAAATTGTAAAATCTTCTGGCGTGTCTTGCTACCTTCATTATCTTGTTCTAAAACTAAACTCGTGGCGTGATATAAAGACGAAATACCAATAAATCCTGTCAATGCAAATATGAATACATTTAACAGAATCAGAAATTGGTAATTGTTGGTGGTAATTAAGAAAAACAGTGTAATTGGTGCAAAGCTAAATAAAAGTACACTTGTAATTGAAACCGCAGTTAATACTAATGCTAAATGCTGTCCAAAAGTGCGTTTTGAACCAAAAATAATATTAGCAAAGAACAACGTCGGGATACAAATCAAGAGCGTTATTAAATAAAGGGCTGGGAGTTTAATGGCGGAAGATAAAGCTTGCATCCAGCTATGGTATGCACCAATGATTGCGCCATAAGCAGCGAGAAATAAGGAACTACAAACTAGCAGAGAAATGATTTTAGTTGGTAATCTCGTACCTTGGCGAACTTCTTCTAGAAAACCTGGGCGATCGCGCAGAAAACCAATCAGTACTGCAAAGTATTTGATTCCTACAGATTTCCGTTCAATCATGTTATCCTCACATAGAGATTATTTAAGTTTCATCTGAGTAATCACCACCAGAACCATACTTCCAAGCATCTATCAAACGATGCCAGTAATATTGTTGTTCATTTGGTTGATTCTTAATCCATGTTTCTAGCATTGGACTTAACCAAAATAAAGTAGTATATACACCTAAGTTACTGTAATGCAGCATCCAATCTAATAAACTTCCCAAACCTACTTGCGGAATAATCTTGGCAACTAATACCGGATGAGATAAACCAGTTTTTAACAGTGTTTGCGTTAGTGCCGAAAACTGCACTATATCCTGTAAAAATGGTTTTAGCACTGGTGTACCCAACTGTTGCATTTCCTGAAATACTGCTGAGAGTAGTTGGTTAATTTGATCTGGAGCGATTTTCTGATTTACACCAACACTCATCGCCCTTTGAAACAACCAAGTAACAGTCAAACTTGGCTGATATGGTTGCAGTAATACAATCGCTTTTGCAGATAATTGTTCTGTTTCTAGCGCTTCGTAAATGCCATAAGTTAAACGCTTCAAATGGCGCACCATTGCCCCAAAACCACCAAAACTTAAGGGAGATTGATTACCACTGCTATCTCCGGCTGGGAGAATGCGATTCCAAGGGGTTTTTAGGGGACTTTGGCGATAGGTGGGAAAGAAACCAAATAGCGATCGCTGAAACTTCAACTGGCTCAATTCCACTCCCTGATATTCTGGTAAAAGACGCAGATATTCATCAAATAGAGCTTCTAAACTCAAGCGTTGGGGATGTGCATCCATGTAGGTAAACAAGTAAGTGGTTCTGCCATCCCTGGCTGGGAAAGCTTCCCAGAAGTATTGACATTGATTCTGCAAAGATGTAAATGATAATAACAAGTCGCCTGAGTTATTTTCGGGAAAACCTTGGGCGCAACTTCCCACAACTAAGCATAAAGCATCTGGTTTTTTGCCTTGGCGTGCTTGTTGGCTAATGGGTGAAAGATGTCCCATCGCGTCGATTAATAACCGAGTTTTGAATTGATTATTTACCATCACCCCATCTGGATGAACCACCGCTTCAGTAAAAGGTGTGTTTTCTAACAACTTTCCACCTGTGGCGATAAATCGAGTTTTCAAGGTAGCCAGTAGATAAACTGGATCTACGCCGATATTTAAAACATCCTCTACCCAAACTTCTGTACCGCCATCAAAACTAACTCGCGCCGGGTTATATTTAGTAGCGATCGCACTTAATAATTCCTCCTCAGTCAACAACTTCAATTCCACAAATACATCTAATTCTTTGCGAGAAATATTCCACTCTTGTTCCCTCCCGCGCAAAATTCCCCGTTCCATCAACGCCACCCGTAGCCCCTTCACCGCCAAGGCGCAACCAATTAAAATGCCCAAAGTACCACCGCAGATAATTACATCGAAGTCTACGACATCTAAAGGCTGTTGACTTTCTTTAACTAACGTTGGTACTGGTGCGGAGTTTTCGCGCAGAGATGTTAAGATGCGATCGCTTTGGCGCAACCCTCCTAAAACATCGCCCGGTAATTGGGAAAGAATTTCTTCAGTTAAAGACATTTTGGAAAAACTCAACTCTATATTCCAAAACTACCTGAGAATGAAGAAAGTAGATCCGATCATGGCCAGATAAATCGTAATTGGAACACGACTGACGCAAAAGAGATCCCCCCTAACCCCCCTTAAAAAGGGGGGAACTAGAATCTTTTGCCCCCTTTTTAAGGGGGTTGGGGGATCTCTTCTGCGTAATAGTTTATGGAACTCTTAATTACGAATTACGAATTACAAGAATATGTCCACTACAAAACCTGTAGAACGTCTGTATACTTTAATCATGACTTTTCAAACATCCTCTTAGGCTTAACCATAGCTCTGACAATTCAAGTCATGTAAAAAAAACCACGAAAAACCTAACCCCCTAACCCCCTTCCCGACGCGGGAAGGGGGAAAATTCAAAGTCTCTCTCCTCTTAGGAGAGAGATTTAGAGAGAGGTTTTCCAGATACCGTGAAATGTCTGGTTTCTCCGCATCCGGTGAATCAGGTAACTGATTAATTTCAAGCCTTGGGACAGATGGAGTAAATCAGTTTACTTTTTTCAAAGTACCAGTAAGTACTGAACCTGTATTGGTTTGGATCAGAAAAATTTCCTTGCCACTATCAACAATGGCACCCCTTAAAAAACTGGTACCAGTACCAACGAATACTATTTGCAGCGAACAATCTGGTTGAACGCTATAGGTTCCTGACACTGTCCTATTTGTAGATACAGTACCGTTAATGCTAACAGCATCCGTTCCTCGAAAAGTTCCCGTTCCATTAAACCGGACTAAACCAACTACAGCTATTTCCTGTGCGTTGAACGTCCCAGTGAATTTAGTTCCATAGCTACGTCAACGTCGAGCCTCAGAAGGTCAACATCGAGCCTCAGAAGGTCAACATCGAGCCTCAGAAGGTCAACATTGAGCCTCAGAAGGTCAACATTGAGCCTCAGAAGGTCAACATTGAGCCTCAGAAGGTCAACATCGAGCCTCAGAAGGTCAACGTCGAGCCTCGGAAGGTCAACATTGAGCCTCGGAAGGTCAACGTCGAGCCTCAGAAGGTCAACATCGAGCCTTAGAAGATCAACGTTGAGCATCAAAGGCTCATTTTTGCACTTACTTTTATATTAAAACTCGATGTGCGACTTAATATTTTGACCTCTCTCCAAACCTCTCTCCTAAAAGGAGAGAGGCTTTGATTTTTGCTCCCCTTCCCTTGTAGGGAAGGGGTTGGGGGTTAGGTTTGCGTCTAAGTTTGCAGCCAGGGAGCCGTGAGAAACTGCACCAATGAAGTCTGCAAGGCGATCGCTGCTTTGGGTGGGTGGGTTAGATGTTAGTGACAGAGTACGTGCAAGCTTTTGAACATACTGCAACACGTCTTTTAGGTGCTGCTCTGGCAATTGTTCAATTGCCTCAAAGATAGCTTGTTTAATTGTCATGGCGATCGCTCAATGTCGCTTTCAGGTTGTTAATATTTTATTGTCATACAGTTTTACAATCTAATTCCTAACTCAAAATTATATGACGGGTTATAGGCGAGATTTCTGCTATTTTAGCGATCGCCAACTCTAGGGCAATATCTGATTTATTGATAGCCCATCGTCGTGATGTATATCGGTAACTGTATGGTTTGTGTATTAAGTATTAATGTAGATATAGGCACAACACAATAACTTGCATTACAGGAAATACTAATGAACCGCTCAAAAATAGTTGCCGTGATTACAGGTGCAATTTCTATTCTTTTAGCGATCGCCTACCTGATCTTAGTCCAACTCCTAGACTACCGCGATATGAAACCCGCCCCCATCAGCCAAGTTGACCAAGCACCTGCAATTATTTCTGTTTGTTGGCAGATTGACAAAATTACTGAAGTGTAGTTTTAATTTAGCTGACTTGTAGAGACGCGATTAATTGCGTCTCTTGTCATTTATATCAATAAGGAAAAACTAATGATAACTATTGATTAAACCAAAGATTGATTCATAGATAAAAAGCAATAGCTATTATTCATTAGTCGAATGGTCGATTATATAAGATAGGACTTACGCACTATACAAATTAACCGTGATGTGAATCAACGAAAATAGGTCGTTTCAGGCTTTTATTAATTATCCTTATGATGCCTACGGCGGTAAACTACGTAAATAGACCACGCTGTAGGGGTTTAGCAATGCTAAACCCTTAGGAAAGATGTGGCTTTCAACCATATACATATTTGGTATTTCTTGTCAATGCGTAAGTCCTATAAGATTTCTTTAGAGTATTTATCTAAGATTTGTTTAGATAAAGTAATTCATTTTTGACAGATATAAAGGTAAACTATTTTAACAAGATTAAATAAAGATAAATTTGTCTTATCTGCAATCGCTCGATTAACAGGGATCAATGTAAGTCGATTTAAAACCCCAAACTTTTGATGCAAATATAGAGGTAAGTTGATGGCTCAGTTTCTACTTGAGACTGTTTGGCTAGTTCCTTCCTATGCCTTAATAGGTTGCTTATTAGCCGTACCTTGGTCGCCAGGGATCATTCGGAAAACGGGGCCAAGACCGGCGGGTTATGTCAACTTGGTGATGACATTTATGGCGTTTGTACATAGTGCGATCGCCTTACAAGCAACTTGGAATCAGCCAGCCGAAGAAGTATTTATTCCTTGGTTATCTACGGCTGGTTTAGACCTAACCATTGCTTTAGAAATCTCCTCAGTGAGTGTCGGCGCTTTAGTTGTGATTAGCGGCTTGAATTTACTAGCGCAGATATTTGCCATCGGTTACATGGAGATGGATTGGGGTTGGGGACGCTTCTATTGCTTATTAGGATTATTTGAAGCGGGATTATGCGCCCTGGTTCTATGTAATAACTTGTTCTTCAGCTATGCAATTTTGGAAGTCCTCACACTGGGAACCTATTTATTGGTTGGCTTATGGTTTAGCCAGCCGTTGGTAGTTACGGGTGCCAGAGATGCTTTCTTAACCAAGCGGGTGGGAGACTTATTCTTGCTGATGGGTGTGTTGGCATTATGGCCACTTGCCGGCACTTGGAGTTATCCAGAACTAGCTAAGTGGGCTGCTACTGCAAATGTCAACCCGACAACAATGGCACTGGTCGGTTTAGCTTTGATTGCGGGGCCGATGGGCAAATGTGCCCAGTTCCCACTGCATCTGTGGTTGGATGAAGCAATGGAAGGCCCGATTCCCAGTACAATTTTGCGGAACTCGGTAGTAGTGGCTAGTGGTGCATGGGTGCTGATTAAACTGCAACCTGTGTTAAGCCTATCGCCCATAGTTTCTTCCACTATGGTAGCCATTGGGGTAGTGACAGCGATAGGTGCTTCTTTAATTGCGATCGCTCAAATTGATCTTAAACGCTGCCAATCCTATTCTGTCAGTGTATACATGGGTTTAGTATTCATCGCCGTGGGAACGCAACAAAACGAAGCGGCGCTGTTGTTAGTACTTACCCATGCCATATCTGCGGCTTTGTTGGTGATGAGTACCGGGGGAATTATCTGGAATAGCATTACTCAAGATGTCACTCAATTAGGCGGATTGTGGACACGTCGCCCAATTTCAGCAATAGCTTTTATTGTCGGAACATTGGGATTAATTGGTTTTCCACCCTTGGGTAGCTTTTGGGCGTTGATTAAATTAGCAGATGGGTTGTGGGAAACGCAACCTTGGTTAGTAGGAGTAGTGATAACGGTAAATGCTTTAACAGCCGTGAGTTTAACCAGAGAATTCAGTTTAATCTTTGGTGGTAAAGCTAAACAAATGAGTCAGCGATCGCCTGAAGTACACTGGCCGATGATTCTACCAATGATGATTCTACTAGGTTTCAGTCTACATCTGCCTTTAGTATTGCAAAGCTTATCAATTTTACCCGATTGGGCAACTCTAAATAAAGATGTCGTACTACTTTTAATTTGGTCAAGTATTTCCGCTTGCAGCATTACTGGGTTGATTTATTTAGGCAATATTCCTAAACCAATTCGCCTCCCTTGGAAAGGTTTACAAAACTTATTCGCATACGACTTTTATACTCCCAAACTCTATCGGATTACCATCATTTTCAGCGTTGCCAAAATTTCCCAATTTGCGGATATGATTGACCGCTTTGTAGTCGATGGGATCGTTAATATGGTTGGTTTATTTTCGCTATTAGGTGGCGAAAGTTTAAAATACAGCACCTCTGGACAAACCCAATTTTATGCCTTCACCATCCTCATGGGAGTTAGTGTTTTAGGAATGTGGGTAGCTTGGCCATTTTGGGGAGTGCAGTTTTTAAATTTGATTTTTCCAATCTCGACAGTTGGAATGATTTAGATACTGGCAGAATCAGTGGAGTAGACTAGCTTTTTAAATCTCGTTCCCAGTCGAAGACTAGAAACGAGAAACAAGGATAAAGCAAAAAGGACAAAATTACCATGTTAAGTGTTTTGATTTGGTTCCCGATTTTTGCCGCTATTTTCATAGCAATATTACCTGTCAATATCCCTACTAATCGCATTCGTTTAACAGCATTATGGGTTTCTGGGATAGTTTTTGTCTGGAACCTTTTCATCCTGCTAAAATTTGATATCAGCAATCCAGGAATGCAATTTAAAGAGTATTTACCCTGGAATGAAACCCTCGGCTTGAGCTATCAATTAGGTGTTGATGGGCTTTCTATATTGATGTTGGTGTTAAATAGTCTGCTCACCTGGATTTCTATTTACAGCAGCAGTAAAGAAACTGAACGCCCCCGGCTGTTCTACTCGATGATTTTATTAGTTAGTGGCGGGGTAGCAGGTGCTTTTCTAGCAGAGAATTTGCTGCTATTCTTCCTATTTTACGAACTAGAATTAATCCCCTTCTACTTACTAATTTCCATTTGGGGAGGGGAAAAACGGGGTTATGCTGGGATTAAATTCCTGATTTATACTGCGGTTTCGGGAGCATTAATTCTGGCAACATTCTTGGGTATGGTGTGGCTGAGTGGTTCTACCAGTTTTGCTTTTGATGCAGTCTCTACAGAAAACTTGTCAACAGCAAAACAAATCCTTTTACTAGTAGGAATAGTGTTAGGTTTTGGCATTAAAATTCCCTTAATTCCCTTTCATACTTGGCTACCCGATGCTTACGTTGAAGCTTCAGCACCAATTGCCATTCTTCTCGGTGGTGTGTTGGCAAAGTTGGGAACCTATGGACTGTTGCGATTTGGCTTGGGTATGTTTCCCCATACTTGGAGTATTATTGCACCGACTTTGGCGATTTGGGGAGCAGTTAGCGCTATCTATGGGGCGGTAGTTGCGATCGCTCAAAAAGATATCAAGCGCATGGTAGCATACAGTTCCGTCGGTCACATGGGCTATATCGTGTTAGCTGCCGCCGCCAGTACTCCCTTAGCACTCGTTGGTGCAGTCGCCCAAATGTTTAGCCACGGCATCATCCTGGCAATCCTCTTCCACTTGGTGGGAGTTGTAGAAGCCAAAGTCGGCACCCGCGAGTTAGATAAACTCAATGGTTTAATGAGTCCCATCCGCGGTTTACCCCTAATTAGCGCCTTACTAGTTTTAAGTGGTATGGCTAGTGCTGGTATTCCTGGTTTAATAGGATTCATTGCCGAATTTATCGTCTTTCAAGGTAGTTTCTCTATCTTTCCCATCCCGACTATTTTGTGTGTAGTTGCTAGTGGATTAACCGCAGTTTATTTTGTTATTCTCCTCAACCGCACTTGTTTTGGCAAACTCGATAACTTCACCTACTATTCCAAAGTTTTATGGCCTGAGAAAATCCCAGCTTTAATTTTGGCAGCTTTTATCATCTTTTTGGGAGTACAACCCACTTGGTTGGTGCGTTGGAGTGAATCCACAACTACAACAATGGTGGCTGCAATTCCCTCTTTAGAAAAAACCGTAATCTCTGAAGTAGCGTCTCAAAATCTATCCTAAACGCGATTTATTGCGTCTCAAAATCTATCGCCCAGACGCGATTTATCGCGTCTCTACCCATTTATAATTACCATGACAGCAATTAAAATAGCAATTAAATTACCTCCTTCCAAACATGAATTTGCTGAAGTAATTCATCGCCTAGAAGCAGGTGGCGCAATGTTACCTGATACTCCAGAAAACTTGATGCAAATTATCGGTTTATATAAAGCTTATGCTGTACCAATGGACTTTTACTGGCGCGACCTGCTTTATATTGCCGAACGCGAATTTTTAAACCCGTTACCCTTCTTTAAATACTTCTTACCTAAAGAGTATTTAGAACTGCATAATCATTATGCTGGCGATGATGCCGATTTACGAATTTGGCGCGGCGAAGCTACAGCCCATCCAGAACTTTTGGCATTTATTGAGAAGGGTGAAACTTTTAAAATGCCGAAGTTGTTGCATCACTTGTTCCACGATCGCATTAACATGGAATTTGCTGAAGCTTGTATGCGGGCGATGTTGTGGCACAGAGGGATGGGTGGACAATTTGACCCTTACCTAGATTCTGAAGAATACAAAGCCAACGCTGACAAGGCAATTAAAGCTTACTTCCAAGGCAACCCCCTAATGCTGGGACTTTACAAGCTGTTCCCCGATATGTTTTTAGAACAGTGCCGTCAGATGTCATACTACGCAAATCTGGGCTTATTCTGGGAAATCATGGCCCCGGTGTTCTTTGAAATGTCCGACCTCTATGACGAAGGCAAGATTAGCAGTGTCCCAGAGGCAATGAGCTTCTTAGTTAATGGTATATTTGCGATCGCAGGTCGTCCCATTTACCATCACGTTTATATTCGTGGCGAATGCTACGAAATTATCCCCAAATCAAAGGGTTTTATGTGGCTATATGAAGCTGCATTACCTTATGTAGAAGCTGTTTTCTACCGTACCGCGCCCTTCCGAGGGACAAAATCTTATAATGCTCAAGCGCGTCAAATACCAGAAGACCAGAAAGACTTTCACTATGGCATTCTTTACGCTGATGTATTTCCAGTGGGTACGGCTGGCATTCCCCCCACTTTGTTAATGCAAGATATGTTGCATTTTTTACCGCCTTATCTTGTTGATTACTACAGCCAACATTGCCGGGGTGAAGAAGATATGTTGATTCAATTGGGTGTTAGTTTTCAACGCTCAATGTACTGTGTAACTTCTGCGGTAATTCAAGCCTTACGAACTGCTCTTTTATATCCTTTAGATGACCCAAATCCCAAACATTTGCAAGCCAATCGAGATTTCTTTGAAATGCAGTTAAATCGCTTTACTCGTCCTGAATATAACATTCGTGATGCTGCCCGTTTGGGAAGCGTTCAAAGACAAGATTATAGATAAGAGATTCCCCAAGTGCTTAAAATCACAGCCAACTACTTTTCAAACAACCTCTTAAACTAAAGCCAAGTATGCAGGATTCGCTGTTAGAATACCACCAGTCCGCTCAATTAAACGAGATACACAGCTTATGATTACTCAAATGATGGTTCAACCCTCATTCTGGGTAGATTCGGGAATAAAACTCAGTAAAATTAGGGACGTATATCTATTTAAATTTACTGAAGAATTGCAGTCTCGACTCGAAGAACTGTCACAGAAGAAAAAAGCCGGATTGCTAACTTCAGAGGAAGATGCTGAATTGGCAGGCATATTGGAACTGGATAGAATTTTTACCTTGCTCAATGCCAAAATCATCTCTGAGTCATGACGGTCAATCACGCCACTAAAAAATTAGTCAGAAAAAGAGCTAAATATCTTTGCGAATATTGTCATTCGGCGTTGCATATTTGCGGGATAAATTGAGATTTTTGTTCAAAACTAAAGATAGATTCTTTGCGTCTTTGCGACTTTGCGCGAAACAAAATTCATCCCATTAATCAGCAACGCCTGTCATTTTTTAGAAAAAGCAAGAATAATTAAGTAATAAACCAATATTTTTGCAATATGTTTATTGCTGAAGTTGTTCAATTAGCTCAATAATTTGTTGGTAATTCTGGATATTTCCTTCTTGATAATACAAGTCTGCGGATTTCTGGAAATCGGTAATTGCTCCTTGATAGTCTCCCAAATTTCGGTAGACATCCGCCCGAAGAATGTAAGCTGAAGCCCAATTTGGCTGACGCTGTAAAGCTTGATTTAAGTCTACAAGCGCTCTCTGCAAGTCTCCTACCAAAGAACGACTACGACCCCGATTGTACCAGTCTTCAGCAAAACTGGGATCGATCGCGATCGCTCGACTATAATCTTCTATTGCCCCTTGATAATCTTCTAAAGCATAGCGAGCATTAGCCCTATCGCTGTAAAATGCAGCAGATTGGGGATTAATTTCCAAAGCTTGGGTATAATCTGCGATCGCACTTTTATATTCTTCTAAAGCATAGCAGGTAGAACCCCGGTTGTAATAAGCTTCAATTAAATCGGGATTAATTTGTAATGCTTTGTCATAATCTGCAATCGCCCCGTGTTCATCTCCTAAAAGACGACGAGTATTTCCCCGATTGCAATACGCTTGGGAAAAATCAGGAACAAGCTCTATGGCTTGAGTGTTATCATCAATTGCTCCCTGTAAATCTTGCAAAGCTTCACGAGCAATACCCCGACCATAATAAGCGGCGGCTAAGTTATCATTAATTTGCAATGCTCGATCATAATCTTTAATAGCTCCTTTATGATCTCCTAAAGAACGACGAGCCGCCGCGCGATCGCAATATCCTTCAGCTAAGTTAGGATTGAGTTGTAATAGGCGATTGCTATCTTCAATTGCACCTTGATAGTCTCCCAATCGGCGACGAGCATTCGCCCGAAAGCTATATACTAAAGCTAGAGTCGGATTTTCTTGTAAGGCTCGGTCATAATCTGCGATCGCTCCCTGATAGTCTTCAAGAGTACTACGAACCAGACCACGCTCGCAATAGGCTTGTACATCATCAGAATTCAGCCTCAGTGCTTCGTTAAAGTCTTCAATTGCTCCCTGATAGTTTTTGAGGTGAGCAAGCACAAGACCCCGATTATAGTATGCTCCGGCAAAGCTGGGGTTAATTTTTAGGGCGCGGTTGTAACAAGCGATCGCACTTTCATAATCTGCTAAAGCATAGTGAGCATTACCTCGGTTATGATAAGCCTCAGCTAAGTTGGGATCTAACTTTAATGCTCGGTCATGATCAGCGATCGCTTCGTCATAATTTCCTAAGATATGCTGAATATTGCCCCGATTGCTATAAGCTGCGGCAAAATGGGGATGCCATTGTAAAGCTTGCTGAAAATCTGCAATCGCTCCTTGGTAATCACCGTCCTCAAAACGAGCTACACCACGATTATGATAAGCGTTGGCAATATCAATATTGATATTATCAGCTAATTGGGTACTATTTTCTATTGTTTGAATATAATCTGCGATCGCTTTGTCATAATTTTCCAAAGCAAAGTAGGCATTCCCCCGGCTGTGGTAAGATTGGGCTAAATTGGGATCTATTTGTAATGCTTGGTTATGATCAGCAATCGCTCCTTCATAATCTCCTAAAAAGTAACGTGCATTACCTCTGTGGCAGTAGGCTAAAGCAAAATTGGGATTGATTTCTAGTGCGCGATTGAAGTTGGCGATCGCACCGTGATAATCTTTGAGTTGACCACTCAAAATAAGCCCTAGATTATGGTAAGCTTCGGCATAATCAGGATTTAGATTTATTGCTTGGGTGTAAGCAGCGATCGCTCCTTGATAGTCCCCTTGCAAATTGTTGTTTAATCCTTGGTTTAAGAAGTCTTCAGTATTCATATAATTTTTTGGGGTTTTAATATTCTTTGACCTTAAAGCAGTGGAATTTTTAACAATATGTTTTAAAAATCATTCCAACTACAGCTTGTACTTGTTGCTAGAATTTTAATTGATCATTTTATGTTTGTTTGCGTAAAGAAGTAACGAGGTCAAAACTTTTTTATCCAAACCCTACACCTTAAGTAACTTGTTAAGAAATTTACAGATAGAGATCAACGCAAAGTAAAGTTAGGAGTGGGGATTTTGAGGCTCTAAGGTGGATGAACGAGGTTCTAAGAGGTTGCTTGAAAAGTGGTTTGCTGTGATTTTAAGCACTTATAGATCCCCCCTAGCCCACGCCAGATGCTTCTCCCAAGGGGAGACGCTACGCGAACAAGTCGGCGGAGCCGCCCAACGCACTGGCTCCCCTTAAAAAGGGGGGGAAACTTCTTAAAGTCCCCCTTTTTAAGGGGGATTTAGGGGGATCTCAAAGTATTTGCTACCGAGAAGAGGACTTTTCAAACATCCTTTAAGCCTCTCAATCTTCCTCAGCCTCCTAATCTGTAAGCAGGAGTGGTATTATATTTTAATGGCTGCTCTAATCCTTGCTATTGATGAACAAACCATTGGATGAAACGCTGTCAATCAAAATTGCTGAAGGCATAAACAGCAGAGCTAGTACTCCGTTTGATAATGCTTACAAAGCAGCATTGGCTACTGAGGGCGCAAAATATGTTCAGGGATTTTTAGCTTTTGCTGGGAAGCCATACAGACCGATTGAACACGGTTGGATTGAGCTAGGCAACGCCTCCGATATATGCATTGTCGATCCCACATTACCGCACCTGAACAAAAATCCTCAAGAAATTTGGTATTTTGCAGCACAAAGACTGACTGTAAAAAAACTGAAAGCCATAATCGAAGCATCGAAAGAAGATTATCCAGAAGATGATCCGTTGCCAATATATGGTGATCCACCTTATGAATATTATGGTGATGTAATGTTAGGTGGTTTAGATTACTTGGCAGCATATCAAGCAGCAGAGGCTAAGTGCAAAGAAATCAACGAACTAAACCCTGATAGTAACTAACAAAATCGAGTTATTTAATTTGATTTTCCATTACTGCCAAAGTATTCCCGATAACCACAAATTTTGTCTCCACGTACATCAAAGGAAACTGCTACTCGATTTTTGTAATGAAAATTACCTTTTTTGTGCTATGTTAATTAGCCATTCAATCAGTGGTCTTAAAGTTCCTGGCAATGCTGACTCACTGACAGTTACTGTATGCTGCTTACCGTTATCTTCTACTGTCAACTTATATTGAAAGCGATCGCTCTGGGGATTCGGCGAGGTAATTTGTTCAGGTAGCCTAAATAAATCAGCAGCTTCCACCAGTCGGGGAAGGGTATTGGCTTCGTTTGGTGGGAGATCGGCTGTATCAACGGTTGTTTTCTTGCTAATCCCAGCAAAGCCGCCTGTGCGTTCAAACGATATCCGCATTTTTTTGCTCTCCGTTGTGCTACTTAGTTGGGATAAATACAAAAATTGGGAGATGATGGTTTTCACCTCTCAGTTTAGCAACAACAAACAACACATTTTTGAGTGCTGAGTTGAAACTATTGACTATTTACTCCTATCTCTTTCCTTAGGAATGCAGATTAAATAAAGTGCAAAACTGGCGTTAAAGCAGAAGTTCCTACAGAGAAAGCGGAAGCTGCTACAGGTTGCGCGGTACACGGAAACGTCAAAGCGGAAGCTGCTACAGGTTACGCGATACACGGAAACGTCAAAGCGGAAGCTGCTACAGGTTACGCGATACACGGAAACGTCAAAGCGGAAGCTGCTACAGGTTGCGCGATACACGGAAACGTCAAAGCGGAAGCTGCTACAGGTTGCGCGATACACGGAAACGTCAAAGCGGAAGCTGCTACAGGGAAGGCGGAAGCTGCTACAGACTGCACAAAACCCAAAAACGTCTTAGCCCAAGTTGCTGAGAGTTTTAAAGAAACAATAGAGATTTTCTTTGATGATTTTTTGTCACAGTGGAACTATGCTTCTAAACCCCAACGATACTCAGAATTGCAAGTTATTTAATCCATATTCCTTACTGTTAACTCCTAACTACTAGATAACTCCTACCTTTTGCCAAGCATTCTGCACAGCTTTCTGTTCCTTGCTGTCATTACCATAGAGTTCGCGAGCAACTTGAATGGTGACGTTGGCAGCTTTTTTAAAATCTGCTTTGGCACGCAAGCGATCGCGTAAAGCTATATACCAGATTTTACCAACCGTCTCCCAGGTATAGCCACCAATTTCAATAGCTGCTAGATAAAAGGCATGGTTAGGAATTCCTGAGTTGATATGCACTCCCGCGTTATCTTCAACACCAGTATACTTATCTTTCATATGACCTGGTTGGGGGTCTTTACCCAATACAGGGTCATCGTATGCTGTTCCTGGTGCTTTCATGGAGCGGATGCCAACACCTTTGACAGTGGGGACTAAAAGACCTTCACCAATGATCCAGTCTGCCTCTTGTGCAGTTTGATTTTTGGTCTTTTGTTTCACCAGCGAACCGAAGACATCAGCAAAGGATTCATTCAGTGCCCCTGGCTCGCCATAATATTGTAACCCCGCTTCATATTGTGTTATGCCATGAGCTAGCTCATGTCCAATCACATCAATCGACTTCGTAAAGCGTTGAAACAATTCTCCGTCGCCATCACCATAAACCATTTGATCCCCGTTCCAAAAGGCGTTATCGTATTTAACGCCATAATGCACGGTAGAATCTAAACGCAGTCCTTTGTCATCAATAGAATTGCGATCAAATATTTCATAAAATAAGTCATAAGTAGCACCAGCAGCATCGTAGGCTTCATTTACTGCGGCATCACTGCTAGCAGGATCTCCTTCAGCACGTACCAATGTGCCAGGGAGTTGCTGTCCAGATTTTGCATCATAGATGGTGCGGCGCTTCTCACCCGGAGAAGGTGCAAATGAAACAGTACCTATAACATCTCTTCGTCCGCGAAACTGTGCCGAAACATTTAATGTATGAAAAGCCCAACTACGCTGTTCGGGATTACCATTCACCACGACATTTTCTAGCATATGGGGCGGGACAATACAACAAATAGGGCATCTAGAGTAGAGCGAATGCTCATACTTAAACCCGGCTGATTTCTTTTTATTTCGAGCCATCAAGATATTCTCCTTTTAAAACTAAGTGATGGCAAACAAAGGAGCAGAAAAACGAATCTAAATCGCGTGTCCCTGGTTTGTTTTCTGAAAAACAATTTTCTCCTCTGTATTTTCGGATAGCTTTGTGGACGATAGATAGTACCCTCCGGGGGTACTTTTGATGTGGAAATATTGCTTAAAAACACAAGGACAGCTTAAATACCGCAAGTTTCAGCTAGAATCCTGGCATGAATTAGCAAGACCTCCTTTACAGACCCAAAGCGTTTATATATTAGTTCTTATCAAGGGAAATAATCTTATTTATTGCTGTTTTGTTACCATAAGACTGCTAATCTTATAAATACCGATTAGAGACAGGCGAATCTCAAAAAATTTTCACAGCCAGCCACCAAACACCGCCAAACCATAATATTTCCAAGGTACTGCAACTGTCTTAAATCCAGCTTTGCTCAACATTTGTAAATGAGCATCTAAGCTAGCTAGCTGGTCTTGACTAGAATAACCTTGGGTGCTACTCGCACCACGTTTAGCGCCAATCTCTGTTAAACTGATTCCCTGTTGAACTGACCATTCCTCTCGTGCCGCCTTGTAAACTTCTGCTAAAACTGGTGATTCTGGTAAAGTAGGATCTGCATTCCAAAAACAGCCGTCTTGAGTGAGGCTAGCAGCAATTCGCTCAAATAACTTCAATTTCATCTCATCTTGGAGATGGTGAATTGCCAAGGATGAGACACAAGCATCAAATTTGCTACCAATATCCAAGTTTTCTGGATTATTTGCCCAGTCGCCAAAGTCTGCTTGCATACCAGTCCAACGTTGTTGATATCCAGCTGCTGTGATTTTATCTTGGGCAAATTGCAGCATTCGAGGTGAGTAATCTAGGGCAATTACTTGGGCTTCTGGACAGAGGTTGAGTATCTTGAGACTAAGTTCGCCTGTACCACAACCTAATTCTAAAATGCGACGACTTGTAGAAGGTGCACAAAGGGTAATTACTTCCAACATTTCGTTGTATCGCGGTAATAACTGGCGAATACCAGTGTCAAAATCAGCAGTGTTAGCGAATACCTCTCCGGGAAATAGCTGTTGCATAGAAGTTGGAACAAATAGACACACTAATCAATATAGCGTTGGATAAGATTTTAAGACGCAGAGGTATGCAGAGAATTAACTCCTCTGTTCTGCAATTGCAAATTAAAAATTAGCAAACTACAGAAACAGATATCAGAACTTTCTCTGTATATTTGTGTAACCTCTCTCCAAAAAGTTAGCTGTTGGGCGTTTATAATTTGTGGTTTGATTTTAAGAGCCGTGGGGATAACCCAAAATCCAACATCCCAAAATCACCCATGATTGAAATTGACGGTTCCTACGGAGAGGGAGGCGGACAAGTTCTTCGCACTTCCTTAAGTCTAGCCGCCATCACTGGCGAACCTATACAAATTACAGGCATTCGCGCCGGACGCAAAAAGCCAGGATTAGCAGCACAACACTTAACAGCAGTTCGGGCTACGGCGAGAATTTGTAATGCCCAATTACAGGGTGATGCTTTGGGTTCAATGCTGCTAGAATTCATCCCAGGTAGTGCTGTGCAAGCCGGAGTTTATACCTTTGATGTTAGTAAAGCACAACAAGGTGGTTCTGCGGGTGCGATCGCTCTAGTTTTACAGACAATTCTCTTACCTCTGGCACTAGCAACTGGCAGTTCCCAAGTAACACTAAAGGGTGGAACTCATGTAAACTTTAGCCCGACAGTGACGTACATTGAGCAAGTTTATTTACCAATATTGCAACGCATGGGAGTAGAGGCAAAAGTCAAGTTAGGCGCTTGGGGCTGGTATCCTCAAGGTGGTGGAGAGGTAGAATTACAGGTAGATGGCGGTGGTAAACTCAAGGGGATAAACTTGCTGGAACGGGGAGATTTACTAAGAGATTAGATTCGAGACAATACCAACTTCCGAATTCAATGTAGACGCTGCCTTTTATGCTACGTTACAAATTATTTCTTCCAGCGTTTGCAGTAATTCTTGCTCATTGTAAGGTTTAGAAAAGTAAGCTCTAGCACCCAATTGCATCGCCAGTTGCCGATGTTTATTGCTGCTACGAGAAGTCAGCATGGCAACTGGGATATTTTTTGTATCAACGTCTGAATTTACCTTACCTAAAAAGCCATAACCATCAAGGCGAGGCATTTCAATATCGCAAATCACTGCTTCAACTCTCAATCCACCGTGGAGTTTTTCTAAAGCATCTTGACCGTCTTTAGCTTGTTCTACTTGATACCCTCCTTTTTCCAGAGTCAGAGCTAAAAAGCGGCGAACATTAATCGAGTCATCGACAATCAAAATTGTACCTTTCTGCTTGGCGGACGCTGCTGATATTTTGTCTTCATCAAATATGAGGAACGGTGTTTTTAACCTTGCCGATGGTAATTGAGTGCTTCTGAAAGTCCGTCGATTAGTAGCAATCCAATACAGTAATTCGTTGGTATTAACTAATGGCACTACTCGACCATCACCGAGAATCGTACAGTTACTAAAGCCTTCAGGCAAAGGTATATTTCCTTCAACTTGCCGGATAGCAACTTCCTGTTCACCCCAGCAACGGTCTATTTGGATTGCTACTGGCTGATTATTACCTTTGACTACTAAGACGCTGTTAGCATTAATGGCTGGCGGAGTCTCTAGTTCTGGGCTATCGTAGCGTAGGCAATTAAACTCTAAATAGCGAGTCAAGCGAATTAATGGCAACATGGTTCCTTGCCAATTTAGGACTTCGCTACCTGCCATTTGGAAAACTCGCTCGTTTTCGAGTAAGGATATTTCTGAAATGACATCTGTGGGAAATGCCAATAGCATTTTGTTGATTTCTACTAGCAGAACCCGCGCAACGGAAAGTGTAAACGGTACTGATAGCGTGAAGGTAGTACCAACTCCCGGCTCCGTATCAACTTTGACATCTCCTCGAATTAGTTTGAGGTTGTTGCGAACCACATCCATACCGACACCGCGACCAGATAATGCTGTCACTTGCTCGGAGGTGGTAAAACCTGCTTCAAAAATTAGTGATAACAATTCTTCATCAGTGGCATTAGCGAGTAGAGAAGCATCCAATCCCATAGTTAGGGCGCGGGTGCGAATTTTCTCCAGAGAAATGCCCCAACCATCATCACGGATAGTAATGAGAGTGCGATTACTGTGGTGGATAGCTTTAATTTCAATCAATCCTTGTTCTGGTTTACCCAGAAGGCGACGGGTGGCAGAGTCTTCGATACCATGATCAAAGGCATTCCTTAATAAGTGCATTAAAGGGTCGTTTAATGCTTCTAAAATACTGCGTTCAATTAAAGTGTTGCCACCTTCAATTTTTAACTGGACATTTTTGCCATACTCTACATTTAAATCGCGCAAAGCTCTCGGAAAACGTTCGACTAAATCGGACAGTGGGCGCATCCGAATGTGATTTAGCTTTGTCTGTAACTGTTTCGATGTTTTGTTTAGTTTACGAGCAATTTGGTCTGTATCATCTACACTGAGTTGCACATCAGTTGTGACTTCCTGTACCTGAACAATGGTTTCCATAACTTCCTGCGATCGCAGATTTAATTCGTTATAGCGATCCATTTCTAAAGCATCAAATCCTCTTTCTATGCCTTGTATTTGATGGCCATTTTCAGCTTGCGATCGCAGTCCGGCAGACATGGCAGCTTGAGTAGAAATTTTGCCGTAGGCTGTATGTAAATCCTGGTTTTCTCGGTCGAGAACTTGTACTCTCTGGCTGAGGTTACGGACGAGTTTGCGTAATCTTTGTAGTTGCGAGTTTAACCCATTGCGCTGAACAATCAGTTCCCCAAATAAATCGTTAATTTGCTCTAATTGTTTGCTAGGAACTCGGACGCTATTTTCATGAATTTCCCGCTCTTTGCCAGTTGGCTCTCCTTTGCCTTCGCCAAATCTGGCATCTGTAGAATTATTTTCTCTAGCAAATATTGGATTTTCCTCAGTGACATTGACAGCATTTACATCATCTGTAAACTCTGCATCCACAAATGTAAAATTAGCTGCAATACCTGCGGATGGCTGCGCCAACGCTTGATCATTAGTCCAATTTTCTCTAGTGTTTTCTGGTTGCCAAACAGATGTTGATACTACTTCTGTGTCGAGGATATTTGTATGATCTACATCTGGAGCAACAAATTGTGGTATTATTTCTATTTTTGAAAGTGGTTGAGATTGTGTATAGCTATCCGGGTCAATTTCTGTAGGCAAGTTATCTAGTTGATTTGTTAGTATCAAAGCTTGCGATCGCCGCCATGCTTGCAGTGCTAACTGAGCAATTTCGGGAATGCGATCGCTACTAACAATTTCCAATTGCTGCGTTACTGACTCACAAAGCTTGGTAAAAGCTGGCAACTGGAGCATTTCCCCTAAACCGCCCAATTCAGTTGCCATGATCACAACTTCTTCATGCAAATTAGGCTGTTCGCTATCTGCCAATATAGACTCTAGACGCTGCAAACACTCTTCTACTTCTGTTCCAAATAGCAAGGGGATAACGTCTTGTCCATCTTCTGGGGATAGCATACTTGAGGCATCCTCAGGGTTGGGGTCGCCCAAGCGATCGTGCAGTTCATCAAAAATTGGGTAACAAAAGGTTGCTAACCAGTCATCTTCGACAACATTTCCTTCTGCAAGCAATTCGACAATCTGACGCAGCCAATCAACTCCAGATAGCAATAAACTTTGCAACTGAGTATCAATTTCTAGAGAATTTTTTTTAGTTTTTAAAACTTTAAAGGAATCTTCCAGACGGTGAGCTAAATCACTTAGTGATCTAAATCCCATCATCCCCGCGCCACCTTTAATAGAATGGGTAGCACGCAGTGCAGCATTAATTTTATCCAAATCGATACGGTTAGTAGTATCAATTTCCAGCAACACCCCTTCTAAGGTATTTAAGTAATCAGTTGCTTCTTCCAGAAACTGCATCTGGATTTCTAGTTCTTTGTTTTGTAACATGGTTTTTTCCTTAGTCATTGGTCATTGGTCATTAGTCATCAGTCATTAGTCATTAGTCATTGGTCATTAGTAAAAGGACAAAGAACAAATGACAACGCACAAATAACAAAAGTCATTAGTCATTGGTCACTAGCAAAGGACAAATGACAAATAACAAATGACAAACTTAACTAACTTTGAAAGTCTCAACAGTCTCTTGCAACTGCTGGGAAATCTCCACAGTTTGTTGCAGCGATTCGGAAACTTGACGAGAAGAATCGCTAGTACGTTGTGATACAGCAGCAATATCTTTCATCAATTGGCTAACACTCTGCGATGTTTCTACCTGAGATGCAGTTGCAGTAGAAATTGACTGCACTAAGGAGTCAATTTGACGCGATACATCCAAAATTTGACTCAGACTTTCTTTAGCCTCCTCCACAATGCGGGTACCTTCTACCACTTGAGTTGTGCCTATTTCCATCGCTTGCACGACTTCGCTAGTTTCTCGTTGGATATTTTCAACAATTTGTTCAATCTCTTGGGTTGCTGCGGCACTGCGGACTGCTAATTCGCCAACTTCTTCAGCAACTACGGCAAAACCTTGACCTTCTTCACCCGCTCGCGCTGCTTCAATACCGGCGTTGATAGCTAGTAAGTTAGTTTGAATAGCGATTTGGTTAATTAAGGAAACCACGCGAGAAATTTGTTGAGAAGATTCTCCCAAACGTTTCACTTTTTTAGCAGTTTCACCAACGGTTTCCCGCAAAGACAGGATATTTTGGACTGTCAAATCCATCGCGTGTCCACTCTTGGTAGCGGTATGAGTAGCATGGTTGGCAATGAAAGCAGCTTTTTCGGCACTTTCGGCTACTGATTGCATGGATTGGGTCATTTTGTCAACCGCATCGAGGGTGCGGTTGATTTCGGCAGCTTGGATGAGTGCTTCTTCTGCTAAGTCGCGGATGGCTCCTTCGTTAGAGCCGATGGCAGTATTCACTTGCGTAGCAGCTTGTTTAACTTGGGTAACAATATCCCGGAGGTTTTCGACAATGGAGTTGAAAAAGTCGGCAACAGTGCCTATTTCCCCAGAGGTCACGTCTGCACGTACTGTCAAGTCGCCTCTGGCTGCACCTTCTACGTCACTGAGCAATTCTAAAAGTTGCTGCTGGAGTGTTTCTTTTTGATGGCGTTCTTCGTATGACCCGATTACGGCAACATTTCTGGCTTGTTCTATCTCTTCTAATAATTTGGCTTGTTCTAAGGCATAACCGATTTGAGTTGCTATCTGTTGAAATAAGTCAATTTCCGGCTGTTGCCACACACGAGGAGTTTCGCAATGATGAGCAATTAATAAGCCTAAAAGTTGCTCTTGGGCAAAAAGCGGTACGATTAAATAAGCTTTGACAGCAAATTTTTCTAACAGTTGGATGTAACTGTCGGCATTTCTCAGGCTTTGGTCTTGAGAAATATTGGCGATGCCTTCGGCAATGACTCCGCCGATGGCTTGCATCTGTCCATCGTGATAAGTTTCTATGTAACGTTCTCGAAAATAGCGATCGTCAATTTGCACTCCAAGCATTTTTGGCCAATCGTCAGTTACCGATTCAGCAAGAACTATGCCATCCCAAGTATCTTTATTCAGACTATAAATGATTACCCGGTCTGTTTTTAGCGATCGCTGAACTTCTTTGACTGCTGCGTGATAAATATCTTCAGTTTTGAGAATTCGCCGAATCCGTAGGGTAATATCTGCTAGTAATTTTGCCCCTTCAACGTCGAGTTCTTGTTCCTTAACCAAGACCTGCAATTGTTCGGCCATCTGGTTGATATTTGCACTCAATAACCCTAATTCGTCTTCTCTTGCAATTTCCAGACGGGTATGGAATTTACCTTGACCAAGCTTTGCTAATGCCGCACTTGCATTGAGAATTGGCTCTGTAGTCAGTTTAGCTAACTGAAAGGCGATCGCACCAACAATAAGTGCTGTCAGTGCTGTGCCGATAACTATAATCCACAACAATTGTCTTTGCGGCTCAAATACAATTGCTGTGTCTGTAGATAAAAGTACCTGCCAGTTTAAATCAGGTAATCCGTCTAATTTACTAAATGGTACATAGCTGACTAATTCTTGTTGTTTGTAAGTTTTGGGAACTTCTATAAAACTATCTACCTTTTTAGCTGCCAGCAGTTTAGCTAAACTAGAATACTTTCCCTTCGCCTCTTTCCCCAATAATTTGTGTTGTGAACTCAATAAAACTGTTCCTGAAGCATCAAGCAAATGGTATTGTTGTCCATTGGCTACATAGTTTTTGATTACTTCCTCTAAAGATTTTACGGGCATACGCGATCGCACCACGCCAATGGTTTGACCCGTAAATGTACTTTTAATAGGTGCAGCTAGATAAATACTCATTACACCAGTATTTTTTGCTGCTTCTGGTTTGCTGATTATCGGAGTATCTTTTTGCAAAGTTTCTTGAAAATAGTTACGGTCTTTTTGATTTTCCAGGGGTTCGCCTGTGGATTGAACAATCAAGTTACCTTGGCGATCAAAAACAGCAACACTGTCATAAGCTTTGTAAGCTTCGACAAAGCGATTTAGGACTGCTTGCTTTTCTTGAGTAGTGATACTGACACTAGCTTGGGAATTTGTCAAAAATGGCAAACTTGATATTACCTGAATATCACCGTAGCGTCCTAACATAAAGCGGTTAACTTTATCACTTAAGCCACGGGCTTCGGCTTGTTGAGATTGAGTAACTTGCTTAGTAATTGATTTGTTGACAAAACTAAAAGCGATCGCGCCTATGCCTAATACTGGTATTGTACCGATTGCGATCGCTAAAATTGTTGCTTTTTTAATCAATCCCAGCCTTGTAAAATAGGCAACAGCATGATTCAAATAAGAATGATTAGCTATTTCAGTATTAGGCTTACTTGGTAGCCTGACTGCGGTGCCAATAACTTTTTGGGATGAAATCAGTGATGCTCGATTTTGAATGCTATTATTCTTGTTTGTGTCAGTTTTATTAGACATAAAGTAGTTTTCCTAAGTATGTGAATAAGAACACTAAAAACCATTTTTTTAGTAGTACACCTTAATCACTGCGGAGAATAGAAGACTGTACAATTGCCTGTGCATCTAATACCAGTAATGTTTCTTCTTGTTGCACAACACACCCACATAAATAAGGAACCAAACTGGATGCTACTTGTCCTATGGGAGAATGAATAGCATCAGCGACGAATTTGGTTGTACCTTTTATTTCTTGCACAACTAAGCCCAATACCAATGATTCCACTCGGATAGCGATCGCATTGTACTGTCGCAATCGATAATCTAAAGATTCTAAATTGAGCATTCTTGGCAAATCAACCACCCAAATTATCCGACTCCGCCAATTCATTAATCCTAATATACAGGGGGGCATATTGGGCATTGAGGTGATAGATTCAACAGGCACAATAATTGCTTCTTGTGTATGCCTCATTGATAAAACAGCAGTAGTTTGTTGATTTAGCTGAAACTTCAGATAACCATCTGTTAAGTTATTTTGGGTTGGTTTTGGAGAAAGAGTAATGTTTGTAGTAGTCATTGATTTAAATTACCATTGATTTAATAGTACGGAGGAGATGTTCGCGGGTGTAAGGTTTAGTTATATAGGCATCTGCACCTTGTCTCATCGCCCACAAACGATCAATTTCTTGATTTTTTGAACTACAAATTACAATCGGCACTTTTGCAGTAATCGGATTTCTTCTCAGAGAACGACACAATTCAAATCCACTCATTTCTGGCATTACTACATCAGTAACGATCACATCTGGTTTTTCTAACACAGCTTTTTCTAAACCCTCTTTTGCACCACTTGCTTTAATTACGTTGTAACCACTCTCTTTAAGATAATGGCTCATTAATTCCAATTCACTCGGAGAATCTTCTACAATCAAAATTGTGCCAAGCAAAGTCAGGCTCACTATTAAATCTCCTAAAAAAATAAATTAAACATATTTTGTTATTTTTATTACCTTTTTTAAATCAATCAAGATGTTTAAAAACCATTTTTAGCAATTCTGATTGGGTAAAAGGCTTGGTCAAATATCCTGATGATCTGACTAGCTTGGCCTTTGCCCTGTCAATAAATCCTGTTCTACCAGTCACCATAATAATAGGTGTATTTTTAAAAGCTGAATGTTTTCTTAATAAGGAACATAACTCATAACCATCTAAACTTGGCATTTCAACATCTAGCAAAATTAGATCGGGCTTACTCCGAAGAATTTGCATTAAAGCTTTTACCGGATCACTGATCATCACAACTGAAAATGTATTTTCATCCAAAAAGTGCTTAATGGAATTTAAAACTGTTTGACTATCATCAATGCAGACAATTGTATAGAGTTTTTTACCAACAGGTGGTTGAGCATTTTTATTATTCTCAGGAACATCAAAATTGATTGCTCTGGGCAATTTTTGCCCAAGTTTGATTTGCAGTTGTGGCTGAACTTGAGACGGTTGTGTTGGAGACAAAACTTGAGAACCCCCACCAACCGGAACTGATGACTGAATATTTTGCCGATTTCGTAACTGCTTTTGACAGTGTTCAACAAGTAACCTTAAATCCAGGCTACAAAACTTTGGTAGTTTATCCAAAGAGTTTTCTGGACTAAATTCATAGCTACCTTCTTTTAAACATAAAAATGATTCCAGCACTTCTTTTGCTAATCCGTCTATCAGGCTGGCTGCTTGCACAGAGGTAATATAGTCCTGATTTACTAACCAACAAATAGCTTGGTAATCTGCATTTGGTATTGATTGATGTTCATTCTTCGTCTCAAACATCAGCCGCATCTGTACACAAGTAGCGCTGTTGAGAGTAAGAATTTGCTGACTCAAGCGCCGCAAGTGACTATCAAGCCGCTCAAACAGTTTATCTGAATAGGAGGCATAAGTAAGTTTACCGTCCTCTAAATAGATTGACCAAGAAACTATCCCAGTAAATATGCTTAAGCAGCCTGTAGCCCGGCGAGCAGTTAATTGTGCCAACAGAGATAGCGGATGTAGTTTCTGGAACAACTTGTAGCTACCTATAGGAGTTGTACTCATTTTGCTTTTACTTCAGCTAAATTCGTGCAGGGTTATTCCACAATTGAAATCAAGTCAAAGACATCAAATTTACGTGTTTTAAAATACATAAATTTACGACTTTGGTTCGTGGTCACACTCAACGACAACAGCGTTATTTTCAAATGATCAAATCTCGGTAACAGGAAGTAAATTAATCATGATTTACTTTCTGTTACTGATACTTACAGATGTCTTTCGGGAATAAAACATAAAAATGTCAAGAGTAGATGAAGCCACTTTCCATTGAGTAACCCCTATCTGACCACAGTAATAATACTGATTTTATTGGCGGTAATATATATGAACTCCTGTATTTATATTTAAGTAAAATCTAGTCTTTAGCCAGCTAAGTACTCTATTAAGTCACTTTGCATTGAGAAACTGCAACTTGACCACAGCAATAATACTGAATTTATTATCATTAATAAATTTATTTTTTAAAATTGACACTTAGAAATGTGGATTAAACACCAGAGTTTAGACTAAGCAAGAAGAAACGACCCAGCACGGCTGAGTTGATAAAACACAAGCTCAAATATCTTTATCTTTGAGCTTAAGCTGGTTTTTGTATTTAAATAGGCTGTTAGTTGTACCTAACAGTAAACCAAAAAGTTTTTCCAAAAGGGCGATCGCTACGCACACCTCAGGCATCACCAATCAATAACTACTTAGAAGATAGGTATTATGAAATACTCATCACATAAAAAATAATTATCATATTTTACAGTAGTTCCAAACATGAAATGATGAAAGGAATGTGTCGGATATTGGCTAAAAAAATTGACTGTTTCATCTCCAAGAAAAGCAGAAGCGAGTGAGTTTACAGAAGAACTGGCTTTAACGGACTCAGAAACACTTGATGAGGTTATTGAGTGTTTAGTAGAAAATTTTTCCATTGAAACTCAAGGAATATGTGATCAACAAACTTTATTCAAGATTTTGATCAAGGCAGCCAGTGGTGGAGACAGGGTAAACGCATCTAAATTACTCTTCATCACAACGAAGGTTAAGAACCAACGAAAAAATCAAGATTTCGCGTTTGATTATTTTTTAAGCCCCAAAGCGATGTCTACGACGGGCTACGCCTACGCCTAAATTCTTCGCAATAAGTAGGAGTTAATGACATTATTTTTAACTCTATTGAGAATATACTTTACTTATTGACATGATGCGGCCGCCCTGGTGGTGGAGACAGTATTGAGAATACAGCCAAACTATTAAAGAATGTTCTCAGCGCCAATGATATTAGATATCATCTCAACAAAATCAACAATTTTGAAGAATTAGAAACCCAAATTAATCAAGCATTAAAAAGCCGAATTCCGTTAGGATTAGAAAAAGGTTGTTTAAAAATAGCGATTGATTTAAATTTAATTTGCTATTATGGTAAGCCAACTTTAGAAGAATTACCTTATATATATCGAAGCCAAACAAAATCTGGTTGTGTATCTACAAAATTGCTAGACTCTGGACAAGGTAATACAATTACACTGCCATCATCTGCGATCGCATTTAAAAAGTTAAGTTGGTCAATGCGCGGATGAAAGTAACCATAAATCAGAACTGGTTGACGTTAATGTTTTAAGGTTAAAAAGTTTTCCAACTTTATTATTCGTCTACAGCAAGATGTATTACTCCAAACCTAAATTTAACTAAAATTTCCTTACCAAACTTTACTCATATTCAGAATAAACCCAGGTAATACCGACTCACCACTAACTGTTGCAGGATTATCCAAACATTCCTCTGGCAATCCAGGATGATAAATATAAACTTTACGCTGCTTACGGTCAATCAACCAACCTAACTTTATTCCTGGCTCATTCATATATTCCTCCATTTTTTCCTTCAAAGTTTGGAGGTTGTCGCTGCGAGATTTGAGTTCGACTACAAAATCTGGACAAATGGGAGCAAACTTTTGCTGTTGTTCTGGAGATAGAGCATTCCACCGTTCTAGTTTAATCCAGGAAGCATCTGGAGAGCGTTCTGCACCTGTTGATAACTTAAATCCGGTACTAGAGCTAAAAGTTATACCTGTACCATCTTGTTCCGACCAAACCCATAATTGCCCAAATATATTACCTTCTCGATTTCCTGTCTCTGAACCAGTAGGAGGCATAATTATTAATTCTCCAAATTTATTTCGCTCAATGCGTAAATCACGATTCACCTGACAGAACTCAAAAAATTGTTCGTCTGTCATTTGCATTGATGACGGAATTTGCAAAACCAAAGCAGATGAAAACATTGGGATTTCCTCCAGGTTCGGATGCCTAGCCCACTGACTATATTCTCACGCAAATAAGAAAAGACGCAAAGATATAACTTTGCGTCTTTTCTTTTTTATCCGAAATCATTTTCAGATTTACCTTACTCAGCACTCAGTACTCTTCATTTGTTAGGCTGAGGAGTTAACCGCAGATATGGTTTAACTTCCTGGTAGCCTTTGGGAAATTTCTCTTTGAGTACTTCTGGATCTTTCAGTGAAGGGACAATTACCACATCCTCGCCATCTTTCCAGTCAGCTGGTGTCGCCACACTGTAATTATCAGTCAATTGCAGAGAATCAATTACCCGCAAAAGTTCATCAAAGTTGCGTCCCGTGCTGGGGGGATATGTGAAAGTGAGACGGAGTTTCTTATTGGGGTCAATTACGAAAACCGATCGCACTGTCACAGCCGCATTAGCATTGGGGTGGATCATGTCGTAAAGGTCAGAAACCTTACGATCCGCATCTGCCAAAATTGGGTAGTTAAGGGTGGTGTTTTGAGTTTCTTCGATGTCTCCTACCCAGCCTTTGTGAGATTCTACATCATCAACGCTGAGTGCGATCGCTTTCACATTGCGCTTGTCAAATTCTGGTTTGAGCTTGGCAACTGTGCCTAATTCTGTTGTGCAAACAGGTGTAAAATCAGCAGGGTGAGAGAACAGCACAATCCAGCTGTCACCCGCCCATTCATAAAAATCAATATCGCCGTGTGTGGAGGCTTGCGTAAAGTTGGGTACTGTGTCACCTAGACGGAGAGCCATTTGAGATTCCCTGTAATTAGAAGAAAATTCGCTGTTATACTTTGCCATCATGACATAAAACCCCGATTTCCCAATCGGAGTTTAGCTGTTTGAAACAAAATTTTAACAAAACAGAGTTCAGGAGCCAGAATTCAGAAGTCAGAATTCTTCTTCAATTTTTTAAGTTGTCATCACCTCTCCAAAAAGAAAGTCATAGAACTGCTTTTCGTAGTCATCCGCAAAGTCCAAAAAACCTCTGCCAAAACGGACTTACCTCAAAAATTATTTACAAATATCTAGGACTTACGCACTATACAAATTAACCGTGATGTGAATTAACAAAAATAGGTCGTTTCAGGCTTTTATTAATTATCCTTATGATGCCTACGGCGGTAAACTACGTAAATAGACCACGCTGTAGGGGTTTAGCAACGCTAAACCCTTACGGAAGATGTGGTTTTCAACCATATACATATTTGGTATTTCTTGTCAATGCGTAAATCATAATATCCTCTAAAAACAAAAAACCCGCCGTAGCGGGGTTACACAACAAACTATGAACAATGAAAACTTGATTTAGCTGGAATACCTCATCTCAGCTTCTAGTTGACGAATCAGCTGTTCGTCGCCTTTTGCTCTCGCTACTTGCAAGCGATGCTCTAGGCTTTTTTGAATATTCTCTCTGTGAGCTTCTTGTGCTTTTCTGGCACTTTGCAGTCTACTTTGATTCATAGTGATTACCCTTTTTAATTTTTCGCTTTATGTCTGGTATTCTTAACATAACACATATTTTGTAGCTGTTGCTACAGAAATTTATGACTTTATAGATATTATAACCAAAGTATGTCTAACACCCAGATAGATCAACAACCACTCCTAACTTTGTTGAGCGATTTTGGCGATCGCGATGTGTATGTAGGCGTGATGAAGGGAGTCATAGCCCAAATCAACCCCAGACTCACAGTAGTAGACTTAACGCACCAAATTCCGCCGCAAAATCTCGCCGCCGCCCGGTTTTGCCTGATGAGCGCTTACCTCTATTTCCCAGTTGGGACAGTGCATATTGCGGTGGTAGATCCGGGTGTGGGAAGTAAACGACGGGCGATCGCAGTAGAATTTGCTCAAGGGTTTCTAGTCGGGCCAGATAATGGCATATTTAGTGGGGTACTGAGTCAAAGTCCGGCGATGTCTACGACGGGCTACGCCTACGCAGCAGTCGAACTCACAAACCGCGATTATTGGCGAACTCCTCAACCAAGCAGAACTTTTCATGGTAGAGATATCTTTGCACCAGTAGGAGCTAATCTTGCCAGTGGTGTCTCTCTCAAACAGCTAGGACAAGAGATTAATCCAGCAAGTTTAGTAAAAATGGATATAGGTGAATGCAAGCAGACAAAAACTGGTGTAGTGGGTTGCATTCAATATATTGACCACTTTGGCAACTTAGTAAGCAACATTCCAGGGAGTTACCTACAAGGCAAAACTTGGTGTGTGCAAGCTTCCGGGTTGACTATACCAGGCTGTGAAACTTACAGTAATGTCAAGATTGGAGAGACAATAGCTTTAGTTGGTAGTCACGGTTGGGTAGAAATTGCCGTCAATAGCGGCAATGCCAACTCACAGCTGCAAATCAAATTGGAAGATGTTTTAGTCGTTATTAATCATGAAGTGTAATCAGTTGCCCTGACTCGCTAATTTAATTAAATAGTAACCACCCTCTACTAGTCTACTGTGTAGACACAAGTGATCAATGACCCAAAATCCTTGGAAAACCTCACCTTGTCCCTACTAGGATAGAAGTTAGGGGAAAAGTTATTCTAAGATAACTGAATTGGTATTCTAAAAACAACTTCTTACTCATAATTGTTTACCTATGACTACGCAAACACTATCTGCATCAGAATCTTATCAAGGTCAGTTTGGGGAATTTACCATTACTCAGAGCGATCGCATTGGTGTAATTATCTACCGCGCTGGGTTAATGGTAGCCGCACTTAGCTTTGCCATCGGTAGCGCTTTGGTTTTGCTCAACAATAATCCGACTGTTGTAACTGCACTAACGCCTTTATATGCTTGTTTTAGTCTCGCTCTCGGTGTAAGTTTATTTACCATTCATATCTACATGGCCTCACTGCACCGATTGTTGCAAGTTTTTTGGGCGATCGGTAGTATATCATCAGCACTCCTGGTACTGTTTAGTAGTGAACCTTTGGCTATTACAGTTTATAATCAGCCCCTAACCTTATTCGGAGTTGGTTTTATCTTCGTTGCTTTAACAGGCATTTATTTTAAAGAGGCTTTTTGCTTCAATCGACTAGAAACCAAAGTATTAACCCTAGCAGTACCGCTACTGTTGTTAGGACATTTGGTGGGAATTTTACCAACTCAGGGAGAAAGTATTTTATTAGGAATTTGGGCGATATTGTTTTTGGTCTTTGCCCTGCGAAAGACAGTGCAAGCAATTGCTGCTGATATTGGAGATAAGTC
>JBBSCU010000024.1:0-33831 GCA_038249935.1 Chroococcales cyanobacterium | reverse complement strand
GTCATTGGTCATTAGTCATTGGTCATTAGTCATTGGTCATTGGTCATTGGTCATTGGTCATTGGTCATTGGTCATTGGTCATTGGTCATTGGTCATTGGTCATTAGTCATTGGTCATTAGTCATTGGTCATTGGTCATTGGTCATTGGTCATTGGTCATTGGTCATTGGTCATTGGTCATTAGTCATTGGTCATTGGTCATTTGCAAAGGACAAGTGACAAGTGACAAATGACAAACCTATTTACACGCCGTTTCCAGAGTTTGCAAGTTAGCTTTCATAGCCTTAAAATAATACTGTGGATTGGTTTCGCCAGTTTCTATAGAATCCAGAGTCCGCAAAGTTAACTTCAAGTCTTTTGAGAGGCTGGTCAGCAGTTTATTATCTACTCCTGGTTCGCTAAATAAAGCTTTAACTTTGTACTGTTTCACAGCGCTGATTGCCTTTTGCACATCCGTTGGTGAAAGTTTATCTTCAGGAATTTGCACCACAGCAACTTGCTTGAGGTTATAGCGTTTAGCTAAATATGGAAACGCATCATGAAAGGTAATAAAGGTGCAATTAGGAGTTTTCTGCAAAGTCTGCTGAAATTCGCTATTTAAACTTTCTAATTCTTTAATATAAGCCGCAGTATTTGCTTCGTAACTAGCTTTATTCGCCGGATCAGCAGCAATTAATCCATCCCGAATATTTGTTACTTGCTGTTTTGCCAAAAGTGGATCTAACCAAACGTGAGGATTACCTTGAGTATGTTCGTGATCTTTTTCCTCTTGCACCGTTTTTACAACAGGTGAAATTTCATTTAAGGGTTTAATACCTTTACTGGCATCAATTTCAGTTAATTTGGAATTTTGAGCATTTTTGATCGTATTTTCGAGAAATTCCTCCAAACCTAAACCATTTTTTACTAACACATTCGCAGTAGCGATCGCTTTGACATTTTCCGGTGTCGCTTGGTATTCATGTACCTCAGTACCAGGTGGCACTAGAATTTCTACATCTGCGACATTAAGAGCCACTGCCTTAGTAAACAAATATATCGGCAAAAATGTCGTCACTACTTTAGTTTTTCCCGACTGCGCCTGTGGGGTAGATGCAGTTTCCTGTGCTTGTAGCGACTTGGGATTCGATTGGCTACAGCCAACAGCCATTGACAACATCAGCAGAGCGATTATGCGTAAGATACCGCTGCTTCGTCTACCTGTTTTCGGTTCTCTGCAATTCATAATCACCGTGTTTTCTCCTCAAAACGGATATTTGCTGTACCTCTGTCACAATTTTTATTTGACAATGAGACTTATTGTACATTCTATACTAGAATAATTATCATTCTCATTTGAGCTACACAATATTATTCTGAGTTTCCTATGTAGTGAGTAACAACAAAATTTTCAGATGGTAGGTACATCCCTCTGCAATTTAGTTTTCCCTGAATAATTAAGATTTGTTGACTTTTTTGTTAAAAAGTTTGCTTACTTTCTGATAAGGTCAATGATAAAAATTCTTATAAGATACACGTTAAAAACGTGGTTTGGGTGTAATTGGAGATTAGTGTGAGGAAAAAAATGCAAAAATTCTGTAAATATCTGCTAGTTAGTCCAGCAGTCTGTGGTGCAATGCTATTTGTTACTACTGCTGCATTTGCAGGTGAAACATCTGGTAAGTCTGAAATCAATCAACCGCAAGTTGTAGCTAGTCCAGACGCAACAACTCAGAATATTAGTCAAGTTCAGGTAACAGGACAAGTTACCTCTGTGTCTCAGTTGTCAGACATCCAAACTACAGACTGGGCGTTTCAAGCCTTGCAATCGCTGGTAGAACGCTATGGTTGTATTGCAGGATACCCAAATAGTACTTATCGTGGGAATCGGGCACTGACGCGATATGAGTTTGCGGCTGGTTTGAATGCTTGTCTTGATCGGGTTAACGAACTAATTGCTACGGCTACAGCTGATTTGGTGAGCAAACAAGATTTAGCCACCTTACAAAAGCTGCAAGAAAACTTTTCAGCCGAACTTGCGACACTTCGAGGTCGTGTGGATGCAGTAGAAGCTAAAACTGCTGAATTGGAAGCGAATCAATTCTCAACCACAACCAAACTGCAAGGGCAAGTTGTCGCAGTCGTCAGCGATGTTTTGTCAGGAAATACAGTTAACGGTGCGGAAATTACAGACGAGAATACAACTTTAGGGGTACGAGCGCGGATAGAATTTGTAACCAGTTTCACAGGACAAGATACGCTATTAGCCAGAATCCAGGCTAATAATATTCTCAGCCCTAACATTGGTACACCAGAGGGCAACTTATCTTTTGCTGGCGAGGATGGCAATACTAATGCTGCTATAGATGCACTGTTCTATAGCTTTCCCTTGGGCGAAAAGACACAGGTTATCGCTATTGCCAATGCAGGTGCAGCAGACGACCTTACTAGCACTGTCAATATCTTTGATGGTGATGGCGCTTTTGGTGCTTTGTCTACCTTTGGCACACGTAACCCAATTTATAACCAAATAGGTGGCGCAGGGTTGGGAGTAACGCACGAGTTCAGTGATAAATTGGCACTAAGTCTAGGGTATTTGAGTGGTACAGCTAATAACCCTACAGTCAATAATGGTTTATTCAATGGTAGTTATGGTGCGATCGCACAGTTGACAATTAAACCAAGCGATCGCATTTCTATCGGTTTAACTTACATCAATTCCTACAATCAACCACTACTTACTGGTAGCAATGCGGCAACTCTCGCGCCCTTGGATTTAGATGGCGATGGTACGTTAGATTCCCGATTTTCCAGTAATTCTTACGGTGTCCAAGCCTCCATCGGCATCACTGATAACATAGTTTTGGGTGGTTGGGCTGGATACACTAATAGTCAAACCTTGACTGGCAACGGTGGAGACGTTGACATTTGGAACTATGCCGTTACCCTTGGCTTCCCCGATCTTGGTAAAAAAGGTAATTTGGCTGGTATCATCGCGGGTGTAGAACCTAGATTAACAAGTTCTAACATCGCCGGATTGGATACAGATCCCGATACATCCTATCATCTTGAAGCATTCTACCAGTATCAGCTGAGTGACAATATTACCATTACCCCAGGAGTCATCTGGTTAACATCCCCAGATCACAACAACAACAACGATGACGTTGTTATTGGCGCACTAAGAACTACATTCAGTTTCTAGTTTTCAAAATTTTACTTGAAGACGCAAAGAATAAATTTACGTCTTCTCTTTTTTGGATGATATCAAAATAAAAACCCAGCATTTCTGCTGGGCTTGATATCTCAAAACAATATTTACAATCTTTTAGAGTATTTGAAAAAATGATTTTAAGCTATCTTTGATTTCCGCTTGATAAATGACCCCGCACTCACAGCACCAAAAGCTAATAAGCCTAGTCTAGCAGTAGGTTCTGGCAGTTGCGGAATGAGTTGGTATAGACAGATGCGGTAAATCACACATAAGCCTAGAAAAGTTTGCTAGTCATGATAAAAAGACCAGCCTCCCACAGCTGGTCTAAAAAATATTTTTTGCGTTGTCTTCTCAAAAGAGTTAAAACCCAATTGCGCTTTCCCAAAATGCAACGGGCAACTTTTCTCAACAATATTGTAACAGCCAACACAGATTTTTCGTGAATTTTCCTCAAAAAAGGATAGAAATAAAGCTTAAAAGCTTCTATCTATCAGCATAATTCAGCAGTTCGCAGGATATAGATGGGGGAGCTAAGAGAGCGTCATTTTGAATTTTGAATTGTTAATTGCGGTTTTCCCCAGAGTATGGTTTCCTGCTTGTAAATGGCAATTCCCGGTTTTGCTCCTTTGGGTTTGTAGACGTGTTTTAGCTGAGTGTAAACTACTGGTACTTGCTCACTCTGACGGGCGCGACTGTAGTAGGCGGCAAGATTAGCTACAAATTGCAAATCAGCTTCTTCTGCAACAGCACCCGGTTCTAGACGTAGTAGCGCATGGCTTCCGGGAATTTCTTGAGCATGGAACCATAAGTCATAATCCCCAGCGACACGAAAAGTTAATTGGTCATTTTGGCGATTGTTGCGACCGATTAATACTTCAAAGCCGCTGGGAGTACGGTAACGATGAAAGTTGGTGCTGGGGGCTTCGTTGGCGCTGCGGCTGCGGTATTCTGGATCTTCTAGATACTTTTGCCCAATTAACTCTTCGCGGATTTCTTCTAAAGTTCGCAAATCTTCTGTTGTTTGATAAGTGTCTATTTGAGCGATCGCAGCTTCTACTTGTTCTAAATACTCAATTTCTGTCTGCACTGACAACAGTAGCGGTTCGACAGCAGAACGAGCGCGTTTGAGCTTTTGGTGCTGTTTGTAAAGTCTTTGGGCATTTTGGACAGCATTTTTATCTGGCAACAGAGCGATCGCTACTGGCAAACTTGTATCAAAATCAGCAAGGATAATTTCTTTCATCCCCGGTTGCCAGTTTTGCAAATGAGCCATCAATAAATCAGCTTTTTGCCGATAATCGTCGGCTTGATCTGATTGCTGCAAGCGTGTCTTAAAGGTTTGCGCCTTATTCCCTAATTTCGCCAGAATATTATGCAATTTCTGACTCAATTGATGGCGCAATTGCAAAAATAACTGTTCGTTAATCTGGTTACTGTAGTAGCAGTTGAGCAACTCCTGGATATCTTTGACGTTTTCAACTGCACCCCAACCCATTACGGTGTAACCATCTTTTGTCCAAGCGGGTTGAAATTTACTATGATCCAAGGCTTGCAGCCATTCTTGCCAGCGCTCAAACAACCGTCGCCAGTCGTCGGGGTTGAGGCGATCGGTGGATGTTTCTGGTGATATATTTGCTTTGAGCAGCATTAACTCCAGTAGTGCTGCACTCAAACCACTATAACTTTTCAGCAATTGCCGCTTGATTGCTCCTGGTACTAAACTTATCCGTTCTTGCCAACGTTCTTGGGATTCGCTCAAACTGGGGACAGGCCCAGTTAGTTTCGGTGGTGTTTCATAAAATTGTCCGGTTTGGATGGGACGGACACTAGATTGTTGCTGACTGACTTGATGGGCGGCGGTGATAATTATATTGTTGGCATCGGTGAGGATAACGTTGCTATATTTGCCCATAATTTCTGCATACAGATGATACAGGGCGCTTTCTCCGGGACGCTGGGCAAATTGCAAATCAAGAACACGCTCCCAAGGTGCGATCGCTTCAATTGACACCAATGCCAAACCACCCAATTGGTGTATCAGTTGTTGGCTGAAGGTAAAGGTATCTGGCGATCGCGGTGGCGGATCGCCGATGCAAATATGTGCAGCTTGGGGATGCCAGGAAATCTGTAACCAATCCCGCTGTTTCAAGGTGCGTAATGCTATAGCAATAGTGTAGCGATCGCGCTGATAAACCTGTTCTGTCCGCGAGGGCAGCCAGTTGGCGCGGATTTCGCTACAAGTAGCTGTAAGGGTAGTAAAGTCAACTGGTTGCATAGCCATTCGCCCTCAAAGGTCGATGCTCAGTATACTTCTATCGTCAGGATTCAGGATAAAATCAAGTTTGGATAATCAATATGTTTAGAACTAAACGATTTGTGATTTTGCGTCAATCGAGTTTTGTTGTGTCCAATCGGTGGCGATCGCCAGTATCTTCAACTTGAAATTTAAAAGGGCGAGTGGACAGATTGGCACTTCTTAGCTCTGGAAGACTTAGAGAAACTTAGTTTATTATAAAAAGCGCCCAATCTAGGCGATCGCAATAGTTGGCAGAATATATCAAATATCTAGTTTTTTCTCAGCAACGGCTATGCTGGGAGATAAATTCAGACAGCGCGATGCCTAGGTTGGGCTGCGCCTACGCACTTACAAAATTAGCTGCAAGTATATGTTAACTAAGCAGCTAGATAATAATTGATAATTAAAAATTAAAAATCAGGAATTTTCTTGATTTTTAATTTTTAATTTCTTTTCATTAGGGATTAATTCGTAGTTTGTGCAGCTAACATCTGCTTCAGCTTTTCTAATTCCGAAGCCCAACGGGGATCTGGACGAATAGCGTCTGAATCTGTGGTAGTTGTCGTGCTGCTTTCACGAGAACCGCCACCGCCGCCACGACGAGGTTGCTTCTTAGAGCTTTTTTCACGACGGCTACCTTCTCTACTACCTTCTCTACCTTCTTTGGTAGGGCTAGGAATGGGGCTACTATTAGCAAGAGTAACTGGTTTAGGAGCTTGCTCATCGCCCTCCTCGCCTTTTGTCCGAGGTAATGCCTTCTCTAGCTTAATGGGAGTGTCTTTAAACATCTGACCATTATATTTTTCAATGATTTCGTCAGCTTGTTCGTCATTGTTGACTGTAAGAAAACCGAAACCACGGCATTTGCCAGTTTTGCGGTCTTTAATTAATTTAGTTGTTACAGCATCACCTTCTGCTGCAAAAACTGCTTGCAGTTCTTGACGATCTATTTCATCTTTAGGCAAATTACCTATATATAGGCGAATGGACATGAACTATACCTCCAGAGTTGAATGAACATGGCATGGCGAGAAAACAATCGCTTGGCTTTGGCTTTTAAATAGATGCTATTGACCGGGACTGCCATCAATAAATTTTTTGTTCCAAACTGTCAACCTATACAATACAGTTTTTCGTCGGGATCAAGCTTGTTTAATCTAAAGGCTCACACTATGGTGAGCTAATAACACCTTAATTCTAAGAATCGTAAATTTAATAGCCTACTGTCTGCCAAAGTACACGCTTTCTTCGATGCCCTTTTTCGCAGAAAAAAATACCACTCCTTACATTACCACGGTATTTTCTACGTAGCTAGTTTAGCGTCTGAATTTCCGACGTTGGTATTACTGCATCGTAACATAAAACACATTACTTTTATCCAAGGGGAGATATTTTGAAACAAAAACGGCCACTTGCTGGTTAATTAGCTGCTGTGTTACAAGCATAAAAAGCATCCAAACTTATAACAAAGCTATGATGCTGAGTTATGTAGGTTGCTATTGTTTGTGTGAATAAATGTAGCATTTGGAAACAAAACCTGCAACTTTTCTTTACATTCCGATTTGCCCAATGCCTAGTGACTAACCAGTGAGAAAAACGTATGCGCCCCAAGCCTGTGCTGCAACTGCCAAAAAAATAGACCAAATGGGATGAGGGCTATAAATGGTTTTACCACTTTGAGTTTCCAGGGTTTGGATGTCGATCCAAGGTGTTGCTCCTCGCCGGAACCAACCTGTGACAATAATTTGCCGACCGATCAAATCCTGGTGATTAACTGGCTGTCCTAGCCAGGAAATGTGGTGTAATTTCACTAAACCTGCGCTGGATTGGAAGATTAAATCTTGCGCTAGAGAGTTACTAGTGCCTTGACGACCTAATAGTTTGCCTACAAGACGCACGCTGATGCTGTCAATGGGTAAGGCAGAAGGGTCAGATAACAGGTTGGGTAAGCTATCGTCAGTTTGCACAGTGGTAGGTTTAATATCGGGGAAGAAAGAATTAATCCGCATCACCGTACCGATGCTAAAGCCAATTAGAAGGCAGCCTGTAACGAAAGACCAATCTTCATATATCCACTTTAGATTTAAAAACTTGAGTGCGAATGCTATTTGCCACGTCAGCCAGACTAAAGCTGTAAATAAAATCCCTAGAGGAATTCCCAACCAGGGAGCGATTTGTAATAAGAAAGACTGACGCTTAACTTTTGATGGTTCGCTTGCAAAATGTAGTTCGGTGTCTAAATGCCAGTGACGCGCTATTTGGCAGAGCCGATCGCAGCGAACACCGATTAGGGGATGGCTATTATTAATCATAAACCATCGGCGATAGGGATTGACAATATCCCATTTCAAAAAGGATTCAAAAGATAAATTACTGGCAATAGTACCTAAAGAGAGGCTCTGTTGGTGGCTGACTGGTATCAGAAGATTTAAGCTTTCTAGTTGCCAACTGGTGTGTTCTTGTTTTTCGATATCAGCTGCAATACCAATGGCAATTTTGAGTAAGGCGCGAATCAGCGCATTGGGATTACCAGTAATTTCAACAGCGACGCGATCGCTATAATAAAGCCGCAACTGCGACAACCACAATCCAGTCCCAGTTAGCAAACACCAAACTGCATAAATTAGGCTAGCTAGAATTGTCAACGGCGATCGCCAAATTTTCCCTGATATTCTGTCTCCCCACTTCGACACTTGCTGATATAGCTGATGAGTTGGTAGTGTCACCAGCAGCAACAAAGACATCACCGCAAAATCCCAGTGAGCAATATGCCCTAGCTGCGTGGCGTAGATGATGGCGATTTCATCATCTGCCAGTTGCTCTAATAATCCTTGACTGACAACAATTCTGGCATTACGTGGTAAACTACCATAGGTCAAGATAATTGGTGCAGCCATTGGCAAAATCCGCAGTTTGGGTAACGGCCAGTGCCTTTGTTGGGAACAACGTTGTAACACCCGGACGGCTTCGCGGCTATGGGCATTCAGTACATCTTTGGAAAATTCTCGCTGACCATAAAACTTTGCCAATAGCAGATCCAGCAACCAAGGTGATACTACGATCAAAATCACCAACACTACTAGCAATAATTTAGTAGGATCGCGGTATAAAAGCTGCAACGGCTCCAGATAAGGTAGTTTGACTAAAGTCTGATTGATTAATCCCAGTGATAACTTGAGCATTTCCCGCATCACCCAAAACAGAGCGATGAATGTTCCAGCCGCCAGTAGCCGCAGGGGTATTAATTTCGGCTTACGCAGAGGTTGCCATGCTTTGGCGCGTTTTGCTTGTCGCCAATAGATAACGCCGAATAGTTTGGCTTGGGTACGGGTAACGGAACCCATGAAGCCGCTTAGGGGCGCAGCAGTTGGAGGTGGTGGTAGTGGTGTCGCTACTGTAGCTTTGAGCCTAACTAGTGGCACCATTGGCGGGGTGTCATCGCTTTTGGTTTCTATTACTTGATCATTTGGCTTTTCCTCTAATGTAGGAGTTTCCGGGGGAATAACTGGGGGAGAATCTGGGGTTGAATTATCAAAGGCAACAAATCCAGTTTCGACATTTTTTGGTTCTTGATCAGGCTTTTTACGTTTTGTCAGGTGTTCAAGAGCTCGTTTTGCCCACTCTTGAACTTGCGGATTGTTACTCTCAATAAGATTCTGGGAAATAGCGATCGCTTTGGAAACTTCGCCACTGCGAGCATAAGCCATCACTAAACCAACTTGGGCTTGTAGGCTAACAGTGGCATTGCTTTGGCTGCTAGCAATCGGTTCTAGTTGAGCGATCGCAATTTGGTAATTTCCTTGTTTGAGGGCAACTAAACCAGCCTCCAAAGACGATTTGGCGTGTGAAGGCATACAAATTCTGGCACTCCAATCTCTTCTAAGTGATCCACGTTTAGAACTCAACCGCGCCCAAGTTTTGCTCGTCAAGTGAATGATTAAGATTGAATTCAGGAGTCAGTCGTCAGAATTCAGTTGAGTTTTCTGGAGAAATAATTCTGAGTTCTAAATTCTGTATTCTTCTTCATTCCTCCACTGGTTGTTGACTAGAAAATACTGGGGCGATCGCGCTTAATTTGAACTCTGGATGGTCGCCCAATAACTGTTGGCAATTCCATTCATTGCGGAATAGCAACACTGGTCGTCCCATACTGTCTTTAACTGTAGTGGTATTGAATATTCGTCCCACCTTTTCTAATGCTTCCCAACCACCGTCAACCCAACGGGCGACAGTGTAGGGCAATAACTCTAGTAAGGTTTCTACACCATACTCATTTTGTAAGCGAAACTGCACCACTTCAAATTGCAACTGACCCACCGCCGCCAAAATTGGATCGCGCTTGGCTTCATCAGTTGAATACATAATTTGCACAGCACCTTCTTCGCGCAATTCCGCAACGCCTTTTTGGAATTGTTTAGACTTCGAGGGGTTGGGATTCCTCAGAGATGCAAACAGTTCCGGCGAAAAATACGGAATCCCTTCATATTCGAGCTTCTGCCCCGTGTAAATGGTATCCCCGATCGCAAAAACACCGGGATTATTCAAACCGATCACATCGCCAGGATAAGCCACATCAATGGATTCCCGCTCTTGAGCAAAGAGTTTTTGTGGGCGAGACAGACGGATGGGTTTACCGATGCGAGCGTGATTCACCATCATATCTTTTTCAAACTTACCAGTGCAGACCCGGATAAATGCGACGCGATCGCGGTGTTTCGGGTCCATGTTCGCTTGCAGTTTGAAGACAAACCCTGAAAACTCTGGGTATGTAGGGAGAAGTTCGCCAACACTGCTGCTGTGAGAACCGGGTTTCAGGGCATAGTCGAGGAAGTATTTGAGGAATAACTCTACCCCAAAGTTAGTCATGGCGCTACCAAAGAACACAGGCGTCATTTTGCCTTGGTGGATCAACTCTAAATCTAGCTCTGGACCAACTCCATCTAATAGTTCTAAATCATTTTTCAGTTGGTAGTAAAGTTCTTGATCTAGCTGCTCTTCTATTTTCGGATCACCTAATTCTACGATGGTATCACGGGCTTCTCGGCTACCGTGGGCGCTGCGTTCAAATAAGTGAATTTGTTGTTTGTGTCGGTCAAAAACACCTTTAAAGCGATCGCCCATGCCAATCGGCCAGTTTACCGCATAGGTTTGCAATTTCAATTCTTGCTCAATTTCATCCAATAGTTCCAGAGGTTCCCTTCCTGGGCGATCAAGCTTGTTAATAAACGTAAAGATTGGGATACCCCGCAACTTACACACTTCAAACAATTTACGGGTTTGAGGTTCCAAACCTTTTGCCGCATCAATCAGCATCACTGCATTATCGGCTGCGGCGAGGGTGCGATACGTATCTTCACTAAAGTCTTGGTGTCCGGGAGTGTCTAATAAATTTATTTGGCAATTCCGGTATTCAAATTGCAACACTGTGGAGGTAATGGAAATGCCCCGTTGTTGCTCCATAGCCATCCAGTCAGAGGTAGCTTTGCGTTGTGCCCGTCGCGCCTTAACCGCCCCAGCTTCGTGAATTGCACCTCCGTATAAGAGTAGCTTTTCTGTCAGTGTAGTTTTACCCGCATCAGGGTGAGATATAATTGCAAAGTTGCGGCGAAGTTCAACCGCTTGAATAAGTTCAGACTCAAGTTCAGTAGACATAATTGTATTTGTTTGTTAGTTAACTTAATTTTTTTTGACTCTGGCAAGTCTTTTAATCTTAAGACAACGATGCTCGTGATAGGGTCGTAATATAACTAATAATCTAACTAAATAGGAGAAAGGAATGTACGAAACAGACAAGCGAAAGCTTCTATCCGCCTTATCGCATGGAGCCATTTTTCTCAGCACAACTTTTGTATCTGTAGGTATACCTATTGCCATACTGTTCGTATCTGATGATCCTGTTGTTAAAGAAAACGCCAAAGAATCCATCAATTTTCACTTTAATGTCTGGCTTTATGGAGGGATTCTCGGAGCGCTGTTTTTTCTATTCGGTTGGTTAGTGTTACCTCTATTATTGCTTGGCCCATTAGCGGGTTTTGGGTATTTGTTGCACTGGGGATTAACAATTTGGGCACTCATTGGAGTTTTCAGCAATCCTGATATACCCTTCCGTTATCCCTATATTTTCCGAGTTTTTTAACACAGATTAACATTGGGCATTGGGCGTTGTTAATTATTTGCTTCCAAATACAACATTTCATTAATTCGTAGCCAATTCTCTGCGTGCCTCTGCGTTTACCTCTGCGCCCCTTTGCGTTTAAATTTCAACCTCAATTTGTCATGATTTTCCCAGCAGATGATCTTAGCATTTTGAATTTTGAGTTGCTTACTATGTTGTTTTTTTTCCACTCCGTCAGATAGATGTCAACCAAGCTGTACAATACAAAATTGCCCTACAGCTTGATTAAGAGTAAGGCAAACGACAGTTAAGCACTGTTTGTAGTCTGTGTGACGGCAGGAAAGTTTTAACCTGCTTTTGTGACGCTTTGTTTTGTGTCCATTTGCGTTGTTTTCTTCATAAAATTTTATGTTTCCTACACATCGCCCCCGCCGTCTGCGTACCCATCCTCAACTGCGCCGGATGGTTCGTGAGACTGTTTTGACAACAAGCGATTTAATTTACCCATTATTTGCCGTACCAGGTGAGGGAATCGCTAATGAGGTGAAATCAATGCCCGGAGTCTACCAACTTTCGGTAGATAAAATTGTCGAAGAGGCAAAAGAAGTTTATGATTTAGGAATTCCTGCGATTATTCTATTCGGTATTCCGGCTGATAAAGATGTAGATGCCACTGGCGCTTGGCATGATTGCGGTATCGTCCAAAAAGCAGCGACGGCGGTAAAAGCAGCAGTGCCAGATTTGATTGTAATTGCTGACACTTGTTTGTGTGAGTACACCAGTCACGGTCATTGTGGTTATCTGCAAGTTGGTGATTTGACGGGACGGGTTTTAAATGACCCAACTCTGGAATTGTTGAAAAAAACAGCAGTTTCCCAAGCAAACGCCGGTGCTGATATCATCGCGCCTTCGGGAATGATGGATGGCTTTGTCCAAGCAATTCGCCTGGGTTTGGATGAGGCAGGATTTCAGGATACGCCGATTATGTCTTATGCTGCTAAATATGCTTCGGGTTATTATGGTCCATTTCGGGATGCAGCAGACTCGACACCGCAATTTGGGGACAGAAGAACTTACCAAATGGACCCAGGTAATGCCCGCGAAGCCATCAAAGAAGTTGAATTGGATATCGCTGAAGGTGCTGATATGCTCATGGTTAAGCCAGCTTTGGCGTACATGGACATTATCTGGCGGGTGAAAGAAGCGAGTAATTTACCAGTTGCGGCTTACAATGTTTCTGGTGAGTATGCGATGGTGAAAGCTGCGGCTCTCAATGGTTGGATTGATGAAGAGCGGGTGGTTATGGAGACTTTGACTGGGTTTAAACGGGCTGGCGCAGATTTGATTTTGACTTATCATGCCAAAGATGCGGCGCGATGGTTAAAGTAAGATGGGCGATTGAGTAAGAATTTAGAAATCTCACGCAGAGGCGCAGAGTTGTGTTTTGGTGTTTGGGCGTGAGATTTTTTGTATTTTAGGTTTGGCTGGTACGAAATTCAAAAAAAATTAACTAATTCGCGTTATCCTTGTCATACGTGTGTTGCAAGGACGATAAAAGTTATGCTCAGTGTCAGGCTGGACGAAGAAACAGAACGGCAGCTAGCCGACATCTTGGCTCACGAGCAAACGGACAAGAGTGAGTTGATTCGACGCTTGATTGGTGAACGCTGGTTGACCTTGCAAGCGGATAAAACTTTGGTTGAGAGACGGGGTGGACACCCTGAACATCTGTTGCAAGATGCACCAACGGATTTATCGGAACGCTCAAACCGTAAGAAAGCGATCGCTCAATATCTCAACAAGTCCCATTGATGAGCTACTATCCGCTTATACTCGTAGATAGCGGGTTTTTGTTTGCGTACTACAGCGCCAGAGATCAGTATCATCAACAAGTGCGTCGCTTCTTTGAGAACTGTACTTCTAGGCTAGTGACTACGCCGATTTGTATTGCAGAAGTGGTGTGGTTGCTCAACTTTGATTGGCGTACACAAAATGAGTTTCTTCTAGACGTTGCGAAACAACTCTACGAATGTGAGCAATTATTGCCGCAAGATTTTTCGCGCATTGCTGATTTGAATACTCAGTACAGAGATTTACTAGGGGATTTTGCAGATTTATCCTTAATCGTCATTTCAGAACGCTTGGATATTGCTGCAATCGCTACTTTGGACAGTGATTTTGATATTTATCGGCGTTATCGGAAAAAACCTTTTGAGCGCGTATTTTAGGGATGCGATGTCTACGACGGGCTACGCCTACGCAAGTTCAATATAGTCTCTTTTAACTAGCGACAACAAGTTTGTTGTCAAATGGAGGACACGCAGTTATTTACATTGCCCATCCCATAAAATGAGTAATGACTTTGCTAAGACCGATGATTTTTTTGGAGTACAGCGATCGCCCCCTTTGACAGCTAATAATCAATAAGAGAGTGCGATCGCGTAGCTTAGTGTAGGTGTCGCCTGTTCTCAATTACGACGGAAACTTCTCTTACGTTGTTTGTGCCTAGCCACTTCTTTGCGCTTGTGTTTTTCCAGGGGCGTTTCAAAGTGACGATGCTTTCTCATGTCTGGAAAAATACCTGCTTTGGAAACTTCCCTCTTAAATCGACGTAAGGCTGACTCAATTCCTTCATTTTCGCCGACAAATACTTGGGTCATTTTAATCTCCTACATAATTGGTACTGGGCAATTTTAAGCCATCCAGTAGACCGGAGCGCAAAAAGGGCAGACTCATTATCTGCCCTTAAGACGTTAAAACTTAATTTTTTATCTTCAGAGCTTAGTAGCGTCCTCTAGAGTATCCACCACCACCACCGCTGCGGTTGCCACCACCAAAGGAACCACCTCTATCTTCTTTCGGTTTCGCCTTATTGACTTTGAGATCGCGTCCCATCCACTCAGCACCATCAAGAGCTTCAATGGCTGCTGTTTCTTCAGCTTCTGTACCCATTTCTACAAAAGCAAAACCGCGTGGACGGCCTGTTTCACGGTCAGTAGGTAACTGAACACGCTTTACAGAACCATGTTCAGCAAAAACCGAAGTGAGGTCTTCTTGTGTGACCTCGTAGGATAGATTACCTACATAAATTGACATGCATTATCTCCAAAATCATAGGTTTGTAGAGATTTAGATTTCGGAGACAAGCTTGTTAAGACCAAGAGGGAAAAGCCTGTCAATACTAAAAACAAACACTGCAACCGAATTTTATTCTCACCAAATTATCTTAGCACATTATTCAAGTCTTACCCACAGGAAGTTGAAATATTAAAAGTTAGCGATCGCCTGGGGTGTTGTCAAATATCCTCTAAATCATGAATTCATGGGCTAACTCCGACATTTATTAGCAGAAACTACCTAAATAATTGCAAAATAAATGCAGTTCGTCATTATTATTACCTGGAAATGCCGACTACACTTGCTGACGCCCAAAATTTGCTTTCTGACTTGATCGCTCGCAACTGTGAGCGTGTAGATTATCTAATGATTCGCCTTGAAGAAGCAGAAGGGACTGATATCTTGATGCATGGCGACAAGGTAGAAACCCTTAGTGAAGGCATCTCGATTGGTGGACATATTCGCGCTTGTTATAAAGGTGGATGGGGGTTGAGCTGCTTTAACCAGCTTTCGACAATTAAGGAGCGGATAGAAGAAGCGATCGCTGCTGCGCGGATGGTTGGTGATGAAGAAACTTTACTTGCACCCATTGACCCGGTGCAAGCAGTATGCAAACTGCCTTTAACAGGTACCGATCCTCGAAAGATTCCACTTTGGCAGAAAAAACAATTGTGCGATCGCTATACTGAATTGCTCAAAAGCATTGATCACCGGATTACCACTACCTCGGTACGCTACGGAGACAGCGCCCAAAAAGTGATTATTGCTACCTCCGAAGGGACTTTGATCGAGCAATCTTGGGTGGATATGGAAATGCGCTTTGCCGCCACCGCCAGAAATGGCGAAACCGTACAAACTGGACGGGAAACTACTGGCTCTCGCAAAGCCTACGAAGATTTAACTAATATAGATGAACAAGTCAAAAGTGCTGCCCAAAGAGCGATCGCCGCTTTATATCTGCCATCAGTCAAAGGTAATACTTACACGGTAGTTATTGACCCAATTCTCACAGGTTTGTTTGTTCACGAAGCCTTCGGACATCTTTCTGAGGCCGATATGGCTTACGAAAACCCTGATCTGCTAGAAGTGATGACCATTGGACGGCAGTTTGGTTCAGAAAAACTGCAAATTTTTGATGGTGCTGCACCAGAGGGACATCGCGGTAGTTATTTTTACGACGATGAAGGCACACCTGCCACTACTACTCAACTAATTAAAGATGGAGTTTTAGTTGGACGTTTGCATTCTCGTGAAACTGCTGGCAAATTAGACGAAGCGCCTACGGGTAACGCCCGATGTCTCAACTATCACTTTACCCCCATTGTGCGGATGACAAATACTTGGATTGAACGGGGCAGAACACCAGTTGAAGACTTATTCACTGATATCAAAGAAGGAGTTTATGCCCGTAATTGGTTGGGTGGGATGACGAATGGGGAAATGTTCACCTTCAGTGCTGGGGAAGCATGGATGATTAGAAACGGGAAAATTGCTGAACCTGTGCGGGATGTTACCCTTTCGGGAAATGTATTTCAAACTTTAGCGGATATTGAGGCAATTGGTGATGATTTTTATTGGGATGAATCTGGCGGATGTGGTAAGGGAGGGCAAAACGGCTTATCAGTAGGTTGTGGTGGCCCGAGTCTACGAATTCAAGATGTAGTAGTTGGTGGGGAAACTTAAACAATTCAAAGACGACTATCATTGCTAGGTTTGAAAAAATCGGCGATGGTAAAAATAATTCGCATTGAGGCTATTAATCTCTTCTTTGTAAATATCCTTTTTTGATGAGTTTTTCCTAATCAAAAAAGTTCAGTATATCCCAATTAAACTTCGGGAAACTCAACCCCAACTACTCATCAATTTGCGCCAAATCCTTTAGAGCTTGGGCGCTTTTTCAAACTCTCAGAACTTTTGCCAGCCAACATCCATTGCAAATGCTGTGGTAACAGTTTCGCCAAATCATAACGTTTTAGAATTGTCTCTCGCGCATTCGCACGAATTGCCTTCATCTCTTGAGGATTATTCAGTGCCTCTTCAACCCTATTAGCAATATTCTGGGGAGAAAAGAAATCTACCAGCAGTCCATTTACCCCATCTTGTACAACTTCCAATACTGGCGGAGTCTTAGAAGCTACTAATAAACATCCTGCTGACATTACTTCTAACATTGACCAGGATAAAACAAAAGGACGGGTTAAATAAATATGAGCAGAAGAAGCTTGCAAAACCTGAAGGTATTCATTGTAAGGAAGCCTATCTGTAAAGTGCAGTCTCGATAAATCCAAAGATAATTTTTCTAACATTAATTGTTTATAAGTCTGACCATCAGGGAGATTCTTCCCATAAGCAACCCGATCTTCTCCCACAACTACTATATGACACTTAGGTCGTCGTTGCTGAAGTAAGGCCACCGTTTCCATAAACTGCGGAAAACCTCTATAAGGTTCCATTCCCCGTCCCACATAAGTTACCAACTCTTCGACATGGGAAAGATCAAGATTGATTCTTGGTAAAACTAACTTTGCGCCTGGTTTGGGAGCAAAATATTTGGTATCGATACCATCATGAATTACAGTGAGTTTGCTATGATATTCTTTAGGAAACTGCTGACGTTGCCAGTTCGTCGGAGAAAGACCGCGATCGCAACTATGTAAATCAGTCAAAATCGGCGTATTTTTTACGCGGATGCGGCATTCATCATCACTATTCAATGGTTCATTGGGATCAAAATCTGCATCTGAACCGTGAGCATGGTAAAACCACTCAAAATAACACAATAATTCGGCTTTGGGGAAGACATCCTTCATAAATAAAGTTGGTCCCCAACCAGAATGACCATAAATTATATCTGGAACAAAACCCTCAGCTTTTAATTTTTCTGCGACGCGATAGACAGCTTGTGCGGTGAGAACAGCATTTTCCAGGCTGCGAACATAATGGTGGGTTTGGGGAGCAGCTTCCCGAGAAGGAGTGTAAATAGCTTTATAAACGCCAGGTATTTCCCCTTCACGGCGATTTGTCCCAAATACGACTTTGTAATTAGCATCTTTACCTAAAACTGTCGCTAGGTTGCGAAATTGTGAGGGAAAATTGGGATGTAAAAATAAAATCTGCATCGGAATAATCTTGATTAACTTATTGCCAGATAAAATAAATTAAGACAAACTGCTTAAAATTATAAGATTATTTATCACGATTTTTAGCAAGTAAATTTAGGTAAATGGTTGCCCAAAAATGCGAAAATAATTGCAAAGTTGTGTTATGAACATGAAATTTATTGGCATTGATTTAGGCTGGCGATCGCAACCAAGTGGACTATGCTCTTTAGAATGGATAGATGGACAACTGCAACTACTTGATTTAGATCGCAAAGAAGCCATTGCAGACATCCTCACCTGGATTGATCAGAGCGTCAAACCAGACGAACCAGCCATCATCGCCGTAGATGCACCCACCCTCATACCCAACGCCACTGGAAGCCGCCTCCCCGACAAACTCAGTCATAAATACTTTGGCAAATATCATGCAGGATGCTACCCAGCAAACAAAAACCTACCTTTCAGCGATCGCACCGTCAACTTTGGCTTAGAATTAGAATCACGGGGTTTTGCACACGCACCCACTATCGAACCGCAAAAACTCGGCAGATATCAAATAGAAGTCTTTCCCCACCCAGCAATCGTTAACCTATTCAACTTAGAACGCATCCTCAAATACAAAAAAGGACGCATCAATGAGCGCCGCTTAGAACTAATCAAACTCCAAAATTATCTTCTCAATATCTTCCCCTCCCTTTCTCCTTCTCTGCGTTCTCTGCGCCTTAGCGGTTCGTTTCCTCTTGAAATCCCCACCACAGGCGCAGCCCTCAAAGCCACCGAAGATAAACTAGATAGCCTAATTTGCGCTTATGTAGCTGCATACTGGTGGTATTGGGGAGAACAACGTAATCTCGTATTAGGCGATCGCACCACTGGCTACATTATCGTTCCTCAAAGAGTTTTAATAGATATTTAGTATTTCTGAACTCATCGAACTCACGTAGCTTTAATTTAAATTCATATTTAATCAGCAAAAAGGTTTGTGGCTTTCTCGAAACTTCATATTTAATCAGTAAAATGAGCTTTGACTTACTGATTATGAGCTTTGACTTACTCAAAATGAATTTTGACTTACTCATTTTGGTGTTTTCCGCAAGTCATAAGAGCTTTGACTTACTGATTTTGGTGTTTTCCGCAAGCAAAATGAGCTTTGACTTACTCAAAACGAGCTTTGACTTACTTATTTTGGTGTTTTCCGCAAGCAAAATGAGCTTTGACTTACTAAATTCGTTTATTTGCTAGTTTATTTAAGTAATTCAGGCATTCATTCCCTCCTGGAAAATGATCAAAACCCTTAACTGAACCCTGTTGGACTATATCCTGCTCTCTTCGTGAGGTCATTTGACGAGGCGTTCCGACTCTTGTTGTCGTGGAGTCAAAATAACGATCAACGACTTCCTCCCCTACCTCAATTTTCCCCTCAAGTTCTTCAATAGAAATATTGTTCATCTACCTGGAAATTTGTAATATAAAAGGCGTTGCTAAACTTAAATTAACAACGCCTAGTCTTTAGTATTCAAGAACTAACTCAACACTCTTATTCTGCCCAAGCAATTAACCTTGGTTCGTATGGACTAGCCAGGTATTCATTTTTCGGCAATACACGCAAAGACAAGCCTTGCAAACCAGAGGAAGTATAGGTGATATTACCCGTGTAAATAGTCAATCCCTCTGCATCTTTGCCTTGGTAATCCATCACTACTGGCACTGCGTTGACAATCTCACCATTGGCATCGAGTGCACCTTGATATAACTCTACCTGCACATCATCATTAGTCAAAGTTGCTAAGTCAACCTTAGCTTTAACAGCAACGGTTTGATTAACCTCAATGTCCGAAGTTGCCGATACGTCAATATCTTTGATTCTAATGTTGAACCAATGTTCGCCCAGTTTTGCTTTCCAATCAGCTAGTTCTTTAGCTGGGGTATAGTTATCAACACTCAGGGTATGATAGCGATCGCTAGCTGGAAAATAAGCTCTTTGTGCATATTCTCCTACCATCCGCGCTGTATTAAAGAAGGGACAATTTAATCGAATTGCATCCTTCATTTTGGCAACCCACGGACGAGGTAAGCTGTCACTATCCCGATTCTCATAAAATAGTGGCACAACTTCCTTTTCTAACAACTCATAGAGAGCATTTGCTTCTACTTCATCTTGGTAGTTAGGATCGTCGTAATTCTCTCCATGTCCAATTGCCCAGCCTGTGCGGACATAATCAGCTTCATCCCACCAGCCATCTAGTACACTTAAATTCGGCAATCCATTCATTGCTGCTTTCATCCCACTGGTGCCAGAAGCTTCCCGTGGACGACGCGGTGTGTTTAACCAAATATCACAACCCGCAACCATCAACCGGGCAATATGAATGTCGTAATTGGGAACAAACACTACCTGTTTTTCTAAATGTTGTTCGCGGATAAAGTGATTGATGTCGCGGATGAGTTCTTTACCGGGAATATCCTTGGGGTGTGCCTTCCCAGCAATTACAAATTGCACTTTTCGGTCTTTGTTGCCCAGCAAAAGCCGCTTAATCCGTTCCAAATCACGCATCCACAGAGTAGCACGTTTGTAGGTGGCAAAGCGACGGGCAAAGCCAACGGTGAAGGCGTAAGGATCTAAAACTTCTTGGGCTGGGAAAATTTCTGAGGCGGAAGCGCCGCGATCGCGCAGATGCTTGACTAAATGTTCGCGCACATACAAAATCATATCTAAGCGGCAGCGTTCGTGATTGCGCCACAACTCTTCATCGGGAATGGCATCCATCCGCTCCCACAACGGGCTATCTAGTGGTGCTGATGACCAATTTGGACCCAAGTAGCGATCGTACAATTCTTGAGTCGATTTCGCCACACAACTCCGAGCATGAACACCGTTAGTAATAGCTGCGATCGGTACTTCCTCCACTGGCACTTTCTGCCACAAACCCTGGAACATTTGCCGCGAAACTACACCATGTAGTTGTGCCACACCGTTAGAAAATGTTGCCATCTTCAGCGCCAACACCGCCATACTGAAAGGCGCAGATAAATCGCCCGTATTCTCGCGCCCCAACCCTAAGAATTGCTCTTTAGGCAAGCCAAAGATGTCTGCATAGTACCCCAAGTAGTACAGCATTTTGTCGGGAGCAAACAAGTCAATCCCGGCTGGTACTGGTGTGTGGGTAGTAAAAATATTGCTGGAAGCTACTACCTGTTTGGCTTGAGCATAAGTAAGTCCCTCTTCCTGAATCAACAGGCGAATGCGCTCTAGGATGGAGAAGGCTGCGTGTCCTTCATTCATGTGGTAAGCGGTGACTTTCAGCCCCAAAGCTTTGAGCATCTGTACACCACCGATCCCCAGCATGATTTCCTGGTGGATACGCATATCGATGTCGCCACCATACAGCTGATCTGTGATGTCGTGGTCATAAACTATGTTAGGTTCGATGTTGGTGTCCAGCAGATACAGGGGCACCGTTCCCACCTGTACGCGCCAAACTCTGGCATACACCTTGCGCCCTGGATAATCTACCGCAATTTGCAGTTCTGATCCATCAGGATTGCGCTCTAGGTGCAAGGGCATATTATAGAAATCGTTGATGGGGTAGCGTTCTTGCTGCCAACCATCAGCATTGAGATACTGGGCAAAGTAGCCTTGCTGGTATAGTAAACCTACACCCACAAGCGGTAGCCCCAAGTCACTAGCAGATTTGAGGTGATCTCCCGCCAGAACGCCCAAGCCTCCAGAATAGACGGGTAAACAATCTACAAGTCCAAATTCAGCCGAAAAATAGGCGAAGCATTCTTTTGGTTTCTGATCTCGTTGTTTCTGATACCAAGTGCGCTCTTGCAAATAATCCTCTAACTGACGATTAGACCGATCCATTTGCGCTAGGAAGCCTTCATCTTCAACAACCTCCAAAAGCCGCCTTTGAGAGATAGTACCCAGCATCAATACTGGGTTATGATGGCTAGACTCCCACAGGTCGGAGTCTAAACGACGAAATAAATCTTTAGTATCGACGTTCCAATCCCAGTGCAAATTATATGCCAGCCGCCGCAGAGGTTCGAGTCGTGGCGGTAGTGAAGGGGATACGTTGAATGTACGAATTGGCTGCATAGGCTGGTAAAACTCCAAGTTTAGCTATGGTTATTGTTTACTTTCTTGACCAATGTTGCCAATTCTTTATACTGTAAGTTGGTGGAAAAGAGATGACTTTGTTAAGTATTGAAATTCTTCTTAACCCCGTTGTTAAAGTTTACACCAAGGTCTTTCTAATTCTATACTTTACCCTCAGCCATATACTTGCTATATTAAAATTTAATCATTTACTGTTAAGTAATACCTAAAAAAATCTAGTTTTGAAGAAATATTTATATTTATTTTAGTATTGATTGCCGGGAGCAATTCTGGAGTCTTGGCTTAGGGTGATAATTCCTTGTAGATGCGTCAAGAAGTAGTTAAATTTTTAATTATTTTTTAATAAAATTGCGAACGCCTAGAGGCAGTGTCAGAAAAAGACTTACTATGATTACTCAGTCAAGCTTGTTACTTAACAGAATATGTCGTATTAAGTAGGTTCTCTGATTTTAAAATATAGAAGCGTATAAAAATCCAACCAAGCGGTTAACCAAGAAAAGCAATCGCTAACCACTTGGTATCAAACATAGCAGCGTATTATTTTACGCATCTAGTGTGAAGGCTGATCTTTGGTATTTTTTGGCATTGTCAGAGCGATAGCTGCTGCGTAAGCAATCTCTGCTGCTATTTGATAAGCAAGTTTGATCCCCGATGAAGCGTCCTTGGCTTTAGGAGAAAGGGAAACTTTTTTTCGGCGCGACTCTTGCTTGACATCACCCGCCACAACAGAACGCTGTAAAATGATCCAGGCATCTAAGTCTTCTGAATCATAATTACTTTGAAGTTGCGATCGCAGTTTATCCTCGGCTACAACACTCAGATAGCCAGTAGTTAAAGCTTGTTGCACAATTTTTTTAATTAAAGCCATAATTTTAACCAAGTGTGTGAGTTAAAACCGATACCTCGATTTGGGCATTTGATGTTGTTTTCTGGACTTCTCCTAGAAAATAAGCCACATTTGAGCTTTATTTTCATAAAATTTATAATAAATAGTACCAAGCACACATCACCCGCTTGGCTCACCCGAATGGGTGATTTACAAGTTTATAGCTATAAATAACACACCACTTTCTACTCCTTATCATAAGTGTATTTTTTCTAAGTGTATAAGAATATTAAAGAGTAGCGATCCTCTAGTAAAAAAGTTAGCTAATATTCATTATTTTCATCAGTAAATAACCTTAGAATCAACTTATTTAATAATATTGTTCCACTAAAAATAATATGTGTTATCGTTAAAAGCAACTGTTATTAAAAGCCATTCATCTAATTACAAGCGTGAATTGGTTAGTCTGTAAATCATCCGTGTGCAACATGATTGGAGCAGCTTACTCTAGAAATTCATTACAAGAAAGCCGTCATAGCAGTCGGGGAAGCGCTTACTTGTTTGCACCGATGGTTAACTTTAATGTGATGGCTGATGTGGGAGATAATCCACCTTAATGGGATTTTATTTGGGCATAAGTACCGATCAAAATCCGACAATAATTACATTATCCTGCTAGGCAGAAATTTTCTCTAGTCTTTGAAATAGTCTAGTTAAATGTATTTTTGTTGAGAAATAGCTTGTGGGACTGAGTTGTTTTAAAACACTAAAATTGCCTGAGAGGAAGTAGCCTTCAGGTAAACAACTCTATCGGTAGTTGTGTAGCAAGCGTTTCAAATTTATCGGATAACTGAAACAATAAGCTATCTAAACCCAATACGCTTGGGTAAGTGATATTCAATGTTTGGAGATCCCCACAACCCGCCTTTTTAAGTGGGTCGCCGGAGGCGGGGGGATCTTAACTGAACCTTATTGGATCTAATACCAGTAAATATTCCCATTAGACAATTTAATCGTCTGGGGTTTGACCTTGCAATGCACTGATATTGCTTTACGAATTTAGTTTGGTGAAAAACAATCAAAATTGTTACCTATTTTGATTGGTACAAAAGCTTCTAAACACCAAGGCAATTGTACATATAGATTGAGTGATTCTACACACCTAATTTAAAGAATTACTTACATAATCAAAGCCAGACTTTGATTTTTCCAAATTGGGAAATTTCGGTAAGACTGCCAATATTAATCCGGTACTTAGACATCCAAAAACTACCCGATATTGGCAGAAGATTAGGATACAGCCAAAACAAACTTCCAAACCGCCAACAACAATTGATTGAAGAGATATACAGCCATGCTTAACGAGCAATATTCCTTAAAATTGAAGCGATCGCAAGAACTTTTAGTAACTACTGTGTTAGGAGATATTCCTACACTATTTCTGGGGTCAAAGTTGCGTAATTGGGGATATCGTAGTATTTTTTTCCAAATAGGCAGCCCAGTTTATATTCAAGATGGTGTTGAATTTATCGGCACTTCTTGTATTGAAATTGGCAATGGAGTATATATTTTCAAAGGTGTGCGGATGGATGCTAAAGGACACAAGAATAATAAAATTCATTTAGGAAATAGAGTCGCTATTGAGCGTAACGTTGATATAGGGTGTTTGGAAGATACGTGTATACATATTGATGAAGATACCTTCATTGCTCCCAACGTCTGTATTGAAGGGCCAGGAGACATTAAAATTGGCAAACACTGTATGATTGCTGCCCACTCAGGGATATATGCCAATAATCATAATTTTGCCGATCCGATGATGCCGATTAAATACCAAGGTGTAACTCGCAAGGGAATTGTGATTGAGGATGACTGTTGGTTAGGGCATGGAGTGACAGTATTAGATGGCGTTACCATCGGTAAAGGCAGTGTAATTGGTGCAGGATCAGTAGTCAATAGAGATATTCCTCCTTTCTCCATCGCTGTAGGCACACCTGCACGAGTCATTAAAAACCGAATTACCAAGGATATAGCAAATTAATTCTCCTATTGGACTTTTTTCAGGAGTTGGGCAAAAATACCCAGTTTGGTTTATCTAGTGGGTATAGAAACTTCCCAAATTCCTTGAGTTCTACTGTATTCCAGAACATAAATCTTATTGCCAAGAATCTTTATGTATCTTTATATTGCGCTCTTGTCAATTTTGGATTGGTGGAGTATTGGAACCAATGCTCTGTTTCTGAGAAAATACCAAAACCTGTTTTAAGTAAGTAGGCGAGAAAAAGTCAAGGTATGTTAAGGAATGTAAATTAAATTGGAATTAGCTCGTAGTGAGGACTTTAGTCCTCACTACAAACCTTTAATTATTTACGCTGCTCTACTTATGCAAATTAAATGTGTTATGGTCTAGCAGCGATGTGTCTAGATTAGGAAACCTCTGCCGTCAACCAACGTCACAAGAGTAACCAGTCTCTGAGTTTTTTCTAAAAAACATCCAAAAGTCAGACAACCTACAGCGCCAAAAAAGAGTTAAACACGCAGACCCATAAGGTTGCGTGAAATGCTTAACTTAATTAACCTTTGAGCGCAATGAATGGGATTCTCCACTCTCACCAGAGTCTTCTACAAAAGGGACGAGATTTCGGTAATATAAAGGAGCTATCTTTTCTGCTTGGCAGATACCGAGAGAAAGTTTCTTTGTCATACCCGTTGGAGATATTTCTATGCTGACTTTAAAAATCGCTGTTTATATTGTTGTTGCCTTCTTTGTAACTATCTTTGTCTTCGGATTTTTGTCGAACGATCCAGCTCGTAACCCCGGTCGTCGGGATTTAGAGTAAAGGGCGATAAATCATCCGTGACTCCGGAAGGTGGAAGATACCAAACGCCAGAGAAACTTGCTACCCAAAAGGTAGTGGGTTTCGTTTTCCGGGTAGCTTGCTACAGATAGCAGAAGGCGACAGTCGGAAGGCAAAATATATAATTCATCCTTCCGTCCGTCATTTGGCTGTTTGTTAGCCTGATTTTGCTCAAATATGCTTCATCCAGTTCTGCCGCCCGTTCCGCCTCCTATTCTCGAACCTTTACAATCTGCAAATCCCGTCTCATCTGTAGAGACTCAGATGAGAATGCAGGAAAAGAAAGACAAATCCAAGCCGCACAAGGATTTGGCTCAATTAGCGATCGCCACTGATATCAAAAATTATTCGGGTTTACCAACTCCTATTAACCCAACTCCAGATGAGTTGGTAGTCGCCGGTACTCCGTCTGCACCCAATCCACCAGAAACCTTTCCACCAGAATTTTCTCCCCTCACCGCCTCTAAAAGTGCTGCACTTTTGGGACAGTCGGTGGAAGTTGGTTATATGAAGAAGGTTAAACCCCCTAATGCCCAGACGACGAGCCGGGAGCAGGGGAGCAAGGGAGCAGGGGAACTTTATTGTAAGTCTTTTGCTTCTGCCTCATATCCTCTATGTCCCTCTGCCTCTTCAGCCCCATCCTTCCCGCTACCAACTTCCCTGCCTCCGGTTGACGTTATTCCCAGCTTCACAAATAGCGACAAGTTATTCGAGTCTAAGGCGGAAATCTTAGCACAGCAGTTAACCCAACAAAAACAGCAAAGTGATAGCACTGCACAACAGTCTCTAGCAGGAGTCAATCTCTTTGTATCTACGGTTGATCATGCACCGAGTTCTCAATCAGTACAGAATTTTATCAAATTCAAGTCTCGCAGCTCGACAAACCAACCCTCAACGCCCATTACTGTAGAGTTCAAGTCCCCAACCCAACAAACCCAAGCGCCAACGCCTACAACGCAAGTCGATACGACTAATCAACCATCATCTGGTACAACTGCCCCAGCTAGCAACCAACCAGCAAAACCGAGAATTGTGGAAGTTACTTCTGATCGGCAGGAGTTTGACGAGCGACGGCGAATTATTACAGCTGTTGGTAATGTAGTTGTGCGATTTGATGGGGCAGTGGTGGATGCCGATCGCCTGCAAGTCAATTTGGATAACCTGATCGCCGCAGGAGAAGGTAACGTAACTTTAACACGGGGCGATCAGGTATTGCGTGGACAACGCTTTACCTATAACTTTGTTCAAGATACTGGGGAACTGCAAAATGGTAGCGGAGAAATTTACGTACCTTCATCACAAACAGATTTTGCTTTTTTACCCACCGATGTAACAGCTGGTGGAGTATCAAAACGCCCACCAAGCGATCGCATTACAGCCAATCAGCCCGTTTCCGGTGTGAGCAGCCCTGGAGGAATAGATGCAACATTTGGTGGTCAATCAGGTGCTAGCAATATTCCGACACCAAAAACCGGGGGTGTAGTCAATCGGCTCAGGTTTGAAGCTCAACAAATAGACTTCTATCCCCAAGGCTGGCAAGCAAGGGATGTCCGCATCACCAATGACCCTTTTTCGCCACCAGAGCTAGAGTTACGGGCAGATAAGGTAACTCTGACACGGGAGACACCCTTGGTAGACCGGATCAAGACACAGCGACAGCGTTTGGTATTCGATCAAAGGCTTTCCTTACCAATTCCGGTGAATCAGCAGACCATTGACCGCCGGGAGCGGGACGCTACACCTGCAATAGTCTCCCCCGGCTATGATGGAGAGGATCGGGGTGGTTTATATATTGAGCGGGGCTTTCCAGTAATCACTACAGATCGGACTAGCTGGACAATCACGCCCCAGTTATTAATACAAAGAGGGGTGCAAGAAGGCACGGGAGACTTAGGCGCACTGTTTGGTGTTAAGACAAAGATAAATTCTGTTTTGAGTCCCCGGACGGTAGTTGAAGGGACTGGGGAGTTAACCAGTTTTAACTTGAATAAGGTGGAAGAAAATTTACGGGTGAATTTGGGATTGCGCCAGACATTGGGCGAACGCCTTCCCCATACTTTGAATCTGCAATATAACTACCGCGATCGCCTCTACAACGGTACTCTCGGCTTTCAAACTGTGCAGAGCAGTCTTGGCGGCATTATTACTTCTCCGGTGATTCCTTTAGGGAAGAGTGGCATCAACCTTAGCTATCAGGGAAGCGCTCAATATATTGATGCCAACACCGATCGCCAAGACTTACTAGAACCATTGCGGGAAAACGATCGCATCTCGCTAGGGCGTTTACAAGGCAGCGCTGCCCTCAGTACTGGGGTATTACTGTGGCAGGGGAAACCATTGCCGCCCACTGCTACTCAGGGATTACGATACACAGCTAATCCTGTAGTTCCTTACTTGCAAGCGATCGCTGGACTCACCGGCACTACCAGTTATTACACCAACGGGGATAGCCAAAGCAATCTGATCGGTACAATTGGTTTACAAGGGCAAATTGGTCATTTTTCTCGACCCTTCTTAGACTATACCGCTTTTAATATCAGTTACTCCCAAGGCTTAAATAATGGATTATCGCCCTTTTTGTTTGATCGCTCCGTTGATAATAAAGTGTTGAACGTTGGGATTACACAACAAATCTATGGGCCTTTTCGCTTAGGATTTCAAACATCCGTTAACTTGGATACAGGTAAAGAAACTAGCACCGACTACATTTTGGAATATAGCCGCCGCACCTATGGCATCACCTTACGTTACAATCCGGTGCTGGAGTTAGGCGGTTTCAGTATCCGAATTAGTGATTTTAACTGGGGTGGTGGCAGTGATCCATTTTCGGAAGTTAAGCCAGTAGTGGGCGGGGTGCAACAGGATAATTAGGAGTCAGAATTCAGGAGTCAGTTTGTAACACGAGCGATCGCCTTTCATAAGAGAAGTTTGAGCGTCGGCTTTTGCCACTCAAACTTCTCTGTGCGGTTAATCTTATCTTGGGCGTCCCAGGGTAGTAATATATAGTGCAGCTTCATCAATAGGAATACCCAAAACTTCATTTACTTGGTTATCAAAGAATCCACCAATACCACTAACGCCTACATTCAGCTGTATTGCGGCTAAGTTTAGGCGTTGTCCCAAATGACCGGCATCCATGTGTAAGTAACGGTAAACGCGATCGCCATACTGAGCGATCGCAGCTTTTAAATCGGCTGTATGGAATAATACTGCTGCTGCATCCCGCCCTAATTCTTGTCCCAAACAGAGAAAATGTAACTCTCGCCGAAAGTTTTTAAACCGAATTTGGCGTAATTCTTGGGCTTTAGGTGCGTAATAATAACAACCTGCCTCCAATCCTTGAACTCCGCAAACAGCAATAAATGTTTCGATTAAATTCAAATCAAAGTAATCTGGAGAAATATCTAAACTTTGGTCGATGTAATTTTGCGGTTGGTAAGTGAAATCGAGTAAACCTTTCAATTCATCGAAGCTTAAATCATCACCATTGTAAGCGCGGGTTGAGCGTCGCTTGTACATAGTGATTTCTAGTTCTGACAGCTTTTGTCCCCAGTCTATAGGTGTGGTGGTGGTAGGAATTTTCAAACAGAAAGGAAAATTGTATTTATCCTCCAAAGATTTTTCTTGTTTAATAACTGGTAGATTGAAATTGCCAGTTACACCTGATTGGATCTGAGTGTGTTGATGGAAATATGTCAGCAGTTCGCCATCGGGAATTTGCGGATAACTGGTTTCGGTGGCGGAAGGTAAAGCAGTACATCCCAATGGCAAATTTTGATTGATATCTAACAAGTCTGCCAGAGGTAAGACAGCGATCGCACCTTCCTGTTGCGAATCGATATAAAGCAGATCGTTGACTGACTCATCCACAAAACCGCCGATTAAGTGGGGGCGATAATCAGTAATAGCACCAGCCAATTCGATATTGCCCAACAAGTGCCCCGCATCTAGAAAAATCCGACGGTAAGCCCGATCTTCATAGCGCCACGCAGAACGATAGAAAACCGCAGTGATAATAATTGCCAGTTGGGTATTTTCTAAAGAAGGATGCCAGAAACAAGCTGCTTGGAGAGTTTGCCAAACATCACTTTCCCAATAATGCATCAGAGAATGAGTCCGACACTGGTAGTTATATAATCCAGGTGGCAATAACGACGTGCCACGGGAAACCACATACACTTCGGCAGGGTATAATCCGCCGGCACTGGGAGCAGCACGTAAATACACTGCACTACCCATAGAAGGCATTTTCGCGGTCAATCCATAGCTGCGAAACAGCAACCGCGAAAGTCTTTGCCACCATTGAGCATCTGGATTATTAGCAAATGCCTCTGGTTTTTCTTGAATATAGGGTTTGAGATCAAAAGTAGAGCCAATTTTGTACTCTTTAAAGGGTACTGGCTGTTTAGCCCAGTCTAACTGGTGATTTTTGGAGGCTAGAGTTTCAGGGTCGTATTTAGTTCGTTCGTGGTAATGCTGGGCAATTGATTGGGGTAATTCTGCCATAGTACTTTAAATATCCTTGGACATCCTTTTTTTGATCTTGGCATTCATTAGCCTGATTATTTCGTGTTAATTATTGCAAACTTTAGAGTTGGGCATTGGGCATTGGGCATTGAGCATTGGGCATTGAGCCTGAACGTTGCACCTCTGAGCCTGAAAGTTGCACCTCTGAGCTTGAACGTTGAACCTCTGAGCTTGAAAGTTGCACCTCTGAGCTTGAAAGTTGCACCTCTGAGCTTGAAAGTTGCACCTCTGAGCTTGAACGTTGAACCTTTGAGCTTGAACGTTGAACCTTTGAGCTTGAACGTTGCACCTTTGAGCTTGAACGTTGAACCTTTGAGCTTGAACGTTGCACCTTTGAGCTTGAAAGTTGCACCTTTGAGCTTGAAAGTTGCACCTTTGAGCTTGAACGTTGCACCTTTGAGCTTGAACGTTGCACCTTTGAGCCTTTAAGGTTAACTCACATCTTGCACCTAACAATTAAAATCGCGGCTACCCGAACAAACTCTACCAACCCAGGCTTCAAAACCCTTGATTTTCCTTAGTCCCCAGAGGCGGACTTTGTTTTTGTAGCCGCGCCTTCCAGTCGTTTGGTGTTCTCCCCTCACTCCCAATACGGTTCGGTTAAGGTGCATAGTTTTTAAAGATCCCCCTTAGTCCACGCCAGTCACTCATGGGGGAAACCCCCAAGACCGCGCTGACTCCCCTTAAAAAGGGGGAAATAGAGCCATTCTTAGCCCCCCTTTTTTAAGGGGGGTTGGGGGGGATCAAATCTTATCCGAACTGTATTGCCCTCACTTCCTCCTCTTTTTTCGCAGTACGATATAAACGCAAAACTCTTCACAAGTGGATGTGCAATGATGCCTGTACGTCAAACTTTATCAAAACCTGATATCCAACTTTCTTATTTAGAGTGGAACCAAGGTCAAGAACCTTTGCTGCTGTTACACGGCTTAGGCGACCATGCCTTAGTGTGGTCTAGTTTAGGAGATTACTTAGCGGCAGACTACCATATAGTTGCACCAGATATGCGCGGACATGGTGAGAGTAGTAAGCCTGAGAAAGATTATAGTTTTGAAAGTGCGATCGCAGACCTCGAAGCACTCATGGATCATCTTGGATGGACATTTGCCCATATTGTAAGTCACTCGTGGACAGGAAAATTAGCCGTCATCTGGGCAAGGCAAAACCCAAAGCGTTTGCGGAGTATAATCCTAGTCGATCCGATTTTCATCTGGAAAATGCCCAGCCTTCTCAGGGTAACTTTTCCCATGTTGTATCGCTTCTTGCCTTTTCTCAAAAGCATCGGACCCTTTGCCAGTCATGAAGAAGCCGAACAACAAGCACGGCAATTAAAGCAATATCAAGGATGGAGTTCCTTACAACAGCAAGCCTTTCAAGCCGGAATAGAACAAAAACCCGATGGTAGTTGGGGCAGCAAATTTACCATAGCCGCCCGCGACGGGATTTTTGAGGCAGTAATGCAAGTGCCTGGTTTTACAATCCCCCTTCACACCCCTGCCCTCTTCATCAAGCCAGAACAAGGACTAAATCGCCAACATTGGCAAATCCAACCCTACAAAACCCATCTCAAAAACCTACGCATCTGCCAAGTTCCAGGCAACCATTGGCCTTTTTTAACACAACCAGAAGCCTTCAACCAAACAATAGCAGCCTTCCTAGCAGAACACAGGTGATAAAATCTAGCGTTGTTGAATAAAGGATGAAATTATGTATTTCTCTCTGCGTCTCTGCGCCTCTGCGTGAGAAAAATCATCCCCCAACTACACAACACCAGAAAAATCTCTTAATTATTTAAACGGGATTATCAAACGGGAACAGAAGAATTAATAGGAGCAAAGTCTAAGTTCCCTTCACAGTACCAGATAAGCCAGTCATGAGCCTTTGTATCAATCCAGTTTGCCCCAAACCAAATCACCCGAATAATCATCAAAACCGCTTTTGTCAGAGTTGTGGTTCCCATTTGGAATTACTAGGGCGTTATCGAGTGACGTGCTTGTTGAGTGACAAAACAGGATTTAGTAAAGTTTATGAGGCATACGAACAAGATACCCCGAAAATCCTCAAAATACTCCAAGAAAATCTATCAAACGAAGCCAAAGCAGTAGAACTATTTCAACAAGAAGTAACCGTATTGGAACAACTCAAGCATCCCGGCATTCCCAAAGAAGATAGTTACTTCCAGTATCAAACTCGAAACGGTTTAATATTGCATTGCATTGCAATGGAAAAAATTGATGGCTACAACTTAGAACAGTGGCTAAAGCAGCAGCAGAATTACCCTATTTCTCAGCAACAAGCTGTAGCTTGGTTAAAACAATTGGTAGAAATTCTAGATTTAGTGCATAGCAAACAATATCTACATCGAGATATTAAGCCATCTAATATCATGATTAGATATCCTCTTGGGAAGGGTTGGGGGGATTTGGTACTGATTGATTTTGGCACCGCCAGCGAAATTACTAAAACCTACCAAGACCAACTCAGCAACAGCGACAAGATGACAGCACTTATGTCATCTGGTTACAGCGCCCCCGAACAGATGAATGGTCAAGCAGTACCGCAATCAGATTTCTTTGCCTTGGGACGCACATTTATATTTTTACTTACAGGATACCATCCCTTAGATATGTATGATATCCAGCTAAATTTATTGCATTGGCAAAATCATGTTATTCAGATATCGCCCTTACTATTGAATTTAATTGATTGGCTAACAGCATTGGATATAGAAAAGCGTCCCACCAATACCCAGGAAATTTTACAGCGATTAGAAGAAGTTGAAAGCCAACTAATAGAAACTACTGTTATAAATGTTAATTTGGTAGAAAATTCTAACATTGAACAGTTGCCCCTACCGAATCCTAAAACTTTGTCAATCTTATATCAGCAGCCAGAAAAAGTGCCGCTACTAAAATTTTTTGCAGCGCTGTTAGTGATATTAGGATTAGTTAGTATAGTGGCTTTAGCAACGCGGACATCAAAATTTTCTTTAATGCCAAATTACCGGCAATCTCCAGAAAGAAAAGGTAAGATTGATTATTTTCCTTATAAAGAAGGTAGAGATAGTCAGGGAAGAACAGCCGAATTTAATATAGCTGTTTTATCAGTAGAATATAAATGGCTTGTCGGTAGCAGTTTTCAAATTAAATATAAAAATGATGAAATTATTAGTCTTGACCTTTTAAATTTGAACCTAGAACAAGAAGGTATAGAGAAGATAATGGAAGTTCCCAGTGAAATTATCTCTGTAGGTACAGCTTCTTGTAAAGGTGATATAGCAGTTCAAGAACGTGTAGCTTTAGAACGTTCTAAGCAAATACGACTTTTAGTGAAAAAACTATTTATTAATATACCAAATATTAAAGGCGATCGCTTATTAAATTTAGGTCAATTTCAAGGAAGTGATTGTCAGGTAAAACAGGATTTAACTACATATCAGAGAAGTATTATAATTATTGGTGTTAAAAAACAATCAGCAGGTTTAAATATAGATGAAGCTCTACGCGATAGATTGAAAAAGCAGCCTTTTGCTGATTTTAAATTAGAAGATTATTCTTTGGGGTCAGCAGAGAAGTTTAAGACGATACCGAGTAATTTATAAAATCTTTAGCAAAGTACATCAGTGCATAAGCATAGGCGATCGTAGATATCGCATCTTTAGCCATAAAATACAACT
>JBBSCU010000023.1:0-34025 GCA_038249935.1 Chroococcales cyanobacterium | reverse complement strand
GCTAATCCGCTCGATGGCTACGCAACAATTCCCGTCACATCACCTGAAATTGGGGAAAATGCGATCGCAAACAACAAGCCGCTCGATGGCTACGCAACAATTCCCGTCACATCACCTGAAATTGGGGAAAATGCGATCGCTAACAACAATCCGCTCGATGGCTACGCAACAATTCCCGCCACATCACCTGAAATTGGGGAAGCACCAGTAGTTAGCGCCATCTCACCTGAAATTGTTGGAGAAACATCGAGTATTTTCAGGAAAATTATTGATCATGAACAAACAGTAGAATCAAAATTTCCCACTGCGGTAACAAATCCTGAAATATCAACCTTTGTTGACACCTCAGATAACCTAACCTCTCCGGAAGTTGAGCAAAATACGACCATTAAAAATTTGCCAGCACCTAAAGGTTATGCTACTGGTGGTCATGTGACAGACTCCCACGTTGAAAATCGTCAGCAGATAGCACACTCGGATACCGTACCTGCAATGCTTACTCCTGGGGAGTTTGTAATTAATACCAGGGATGCACAGAAGAATTTACCTTTATTACATCACATCAACACTGGTGGTACACCGCACGATATTATCCTTCCAAGTTTACAGACACCCAATCCCGTAGAACCGGAAGAAAAAACTTCTTCAGAGACTCCGACTAAAGTCGATTCTTTTCCAGACACTCCATTACAGCTAAAAAGCCTTGAGACTCACTCATCTCAAATATCCAATTCTTTAATTCCTTCTTCCTTAGGGTTAGATATTGGAAAACAAAAGCTCTCAATGCTCAATTCTCCACAGCTTAATCCTCTTCAAAACGAAACGACTGATGTGGGTGAACCTTCACCTCAATACTCATCGCCTCCTATGATTTTCCGAAAAGCAAATCCCACTAGTAACACACCTTCCCAATGGTCAAACACACCTTCTGAGTGGTCAAGTGTAGAAGAATTACTAAATGGAAATAATGATGAATTCACTAGCTTTAACTTTGATAGTGTGGAATTTAACAGGCAAAATTCCGAATTTTCTCATGTTTCAGAATCGCCACAAGTTTTTGCTAAACACCTTCCTTCATTTAGAGGCTTTGCTGATGGTGGAGAAGTCACTCCACCCGACATATCTAGAAAAATAGAACCGATAACTGAGACGATAGAGAGCGCATCCTCGTCTTCTGAAGGAGATGATAAAGATGATACAGCCGATCTTGAAGCTTTAGCTCGTGAAATTTATTACAGATTACGACAACGCATAGAAATTGAGCGAGAACGTCATGGCGGTTTCTCAGGTAGATTACCTTGGTAAATTTCAATTTAATAATTAATTTTTGGAGAAATACTCAAATGGCAAGTCCAGCAATTATTGTTATTCAAAAGCGTCAACCACAACTTGAGAAAGCCAAACTTGTAGCTTATAACGGTGAAGCACCAGATATTGAATTGATGTTTAATCCCACAGACATTAGTTTTGCTCGGACTGTTAAGTGGGAAAGTAAGCAAGGTAATAGAGGAACTACTCTACTTCCGAAAGTTAATTTTTCTGGCGTTGAGCCTTACAAGTTTACGCTGAAACAGTTGCTATATGATACTTATGAAACTAAAGAGTCGGTGATGAAAAAGTATATAGACAACATAAAAAAAGGTGTAGAAACTATAAACAGAACAACTGACAAGCGCCCACCTGTTTATATATTAACATGGGGGTCAGAGTATTTTTATTGTGTAATTACGAGTTTAACTTACACTTTAAATATGTTTCTGAGTGATGGTACACCAGTTAGGGCGTTAGTAGATATAGCCTTGCAAGAAGTAGATAAAAATAACCTTCCTGGAGGGCGTGAATCTGCTTCTAAAGGCGCAAGTCGCCAGCCAAATGCCAAACTAGGAAAAAATACTTAATCAAAGGATTGTTTGAACATTTTAAATTTCTAGATTACTACTTATGCCTCCTAAGAAAAGTCTTTATTTAAGCGAACCTAAAATCCAGATAGAAGGACAACCCGCTTCTCCTGAATTAATGAAGGATGTGTTGCAAGTAACAATAGAAGAAAGCCTTCATTTACCCGCAATGTTTACGATAGTAATACATAATAGCTATATTCCTACTTCTGAGCGATCGCAAAACGAGCCTTGGCGACATGAGCAGTTATTTAAGATTGGGAAAAAAGTGAAGTTGGGTTTTACTTCGAGTACTACTCAAGATAATAATTTTCAAGATGAGGTAGAAAAAATCCTAATTGAAGGCGAAATTACCGCGATGGAAGTTCACTTCAATGAAAAATCTGAAGCTGATATCATTGTTCGCGGTTATGATATTTCCCATCGTCTACATAGAGGTCGTTATAATCGTTCTTTTTTGAATGAAACTGATAGCGATATAGTCAAAAAAATAGTTCAAGAAGTAGGGATAAAACTTGGCAATATCGATTCAACAGGCGAAGTTCATAAGTATGTCTTCCAAGAAAACCAAACTAATATGGAGTTTTTGCGGGAAAGGGCAGCCCGTAATGGTTTTGAATTATTTATTACAGAGGATAAGATAAATTTTTGCAAACCAAAAGCTCAGGGAGATTTACCACTAGAATGGCTAGTTGATATTAGTAAATTTAGTACCCGCGTTACCAGTGCAGAACAGGTGAGTTCTGTAGAAGTGCGTGCCTGGGACTATACCAAGAAAAGATTGATTAGCCAAACAGTTAATAAAGAGAAGCAAATAACCGAGACAGGTAATCAGTTAGGAAGTAGTACCAGTAAGGCATTTTCTAATCTTAATTCCCCCAAAATGATTGTTGTAGATAAGCCTGTCGCCAGTGATAATCAAGCAAAGGCTATGGCTCAGGCTTTGTGCGATGAACTGGGAGGAGAATTTGTTTATGCAGATGCCAAAGCAGCAGGGAATCCTGAGATTCGTCCAGGACGAGTTGTTAAGCTTCAGGGTATGGGCGATCGCTATAATGGTGGTTATTATGTTACAGAAACCCGCCATTTCTTCAATCAGCGGGTTTATGAAACTGATTTCAGCGTCCGGGGACTACGTTCTGGTAGCTTATTCACAACTCTATCTCCAGAAAAACGTTTACAGCCATCTGAGACTTTATTAGTAGGAATTGTGACTAATAACAAAGACCCAGATAAATTGGGCAGAGTAAAGGTGAAGTTTCCCACCATGACAGAAGAACATGAAAGTAATTGGGCGAGAGTTGTAGCTTTGGGAGCAGGCCCAAACAGAGGTTTCGACTGTTTACCAGAAGTAAACGATGAAGTTTTGGTAGGTTTTGAGCATGGCGATATCCACCGTCCCTACATTATTGGCGGGGTATGGAACGGGAAGGATGCACCACCGGAAAAGGTGGATGATTCAGTTACAAACGGTGTCAGATTACGCACCATTAAAACTCGTGTTGGTCATACTCTCCAGTTTGTCGAAGAGGATAAAGGAAGTAGTAAAAAAGGTATTCGTATAGAAACTGAATACGGTCACAAAATATATCTCAATGATAGTGAGAGGTGTATAGAGATTGAAACCAAAGGCGGTCATAAAATCAAAATGGACGACATGGGTAAATCTGTTTCAGTGGAATCAAAAGGTAATCTGTCATTAGATGCTCTTGGCAATATAGACATTACAGCCAAGGGCATAATTACAGTCAAAGGTGCGATGATTCGCCTTAATTAATTCGTAACTATTAAGAGGTTGTCATGGGTAAACCAGCAGCAAGAATTACTGACAATGTGGCGCACCCCTTACCCCCAGTCTTAACAGGAGGCCCAGGTAGTCCCAATGTGTTTATTGGGTCTTTACCTGCGTGGCGGGGTGTGCTTGCAGCAGCAGTCCCAGGTTTGCAAGCTGCAAAACAAATTTCTGATATGGCTATTCAAGTGGCTGAGGCGGCTACCCTAGCTGCGGCTGGTACACCAGGCCTACCTGCTGCTTTAGCTACCGAACAAGCTACAAAGGCAACATCAGCAGCTACTATGGGTAGCGCAATTAGTGCCGCCGCCCTCGGTGCAGATATTCACAGTTGCGTCACACCCTTGCCCTTACCTCCTCATGGCCCTGGGGTTGTAATTGATGGTAGCCAGACTGTGCTGATTAACAACCTACCTGCTTCTCGGATGGGCGACACCGTTTTAGAAGCATTAGGACCACCGAATAAAATTATCAAAGGTGAGTTTACTGTTTTGATTGGCGGTTGATTGGAGAAGTCGGGAGCAGAGGAGTACTGCGCCCACGATTATCAAAGACTCGTTAACGGAGCTAAAAGACTTGTTGACGGAGCGAAAAGACTCGTTAACGGAGCTAAAAGACTCGTTAACCGAGCTAAAAGACTTGTTGACGGAGCGAAAAGACTCGTTAACGGAGCTAAAAGACTCGTTAACCGAGCTAAAAGACTCGTTGACCGAGCTAAAAGACTCGTTGACCGAGCTAAAAGACTCGTTGACCGAGCTAAAAGACTCGTTGACCGAGCTAAAAGACTCGTTGACGAATTTTTCATGTATTTGAACGACATCTGTTGTATGGGTACAGCATCATTAGTGTTAACTTAAGAGGCTGTTTGAAAAGTCCTATTGTAGGTAGCAAAACGTTCTAGATCCCCCTAAATCCCCCTTAAAAAGGGGGACTTTGATTCCGGTTCCCCCCTTTTTTAAGGGGGGTTAGGGGGGATCTATAAGTGCCTAAAATCACAGCTAAATACTTTTCAAACATCCTCTAAGCCTTGGCGAATAGAATTCGCGGCTATACAAACGTACTCCTTTGGAGAAGCAAGCTACGCGTAGCGTCTCGCAGAGAAGTCCACCTCCGTGGACTAAGGTAAAATCAAGGTTTCTTAACCCACGGAGGTGGGTTTTGCCTGTGTAGACGCGGTTTATAACCGCCCTTTTAACAAATTCTGGAGGTTTAAGTAAAGAGCAACTTAATTACGAATTACGAATTACGAATTATTTTAACCTCGACCTTTGGCGAATAGGCTTAAACCATTTGTGCCGATATCTTTAAAGGTATAAATATAACAATATGCGAGATATGGTTTATGGTCGTGAACGAGCCTATTTGGGAAGAGGTTGGGCTTATCCACTGCATTTAAGTGTGCAAGGTGGAATCCAACTTAGCCATGAAGATCAAAAAGTTAAAGAATCTATTTGGATTATCCTCCGCACGGGTGTAGGTGAGCGGGTTTATCGACCTACCTTTGGTTCGCGCTTATCGGAACTGGCGTTTGCACCTATGAATAGCGATACTCTACTGCGAATCCGTCTTTATGTCTTGGAAGCTTTAGAGGTTTGGGAACCACGCATTACTATTGATGAAATTATCACCGATCCTGACCCTATGCGTGGCAGAGTAGATATCATCATCAATTATCGACTTAAAGATAGTCACGATATTTATAGTTTTGTTTATCCTTATTATTTGGTTTCAGCTGGGGAGGAATCGTGAACTTTGACTTTTTACCGAAATTACCTTCTTCCAATTTAGACGATCGCGCCTTCGATGATTTGGTGGAAGAATGCATCATGCGTATTCCTCGCTACTGTCCAGAATGGACTGACCACAATCTTAGCGACCCAGGAATTACGCTAATTGAGTTATTCGCTTGGCTAACTGACCAGATGTTGCTCAGATTTAACCAAGTACCTCGAAAAAATTATGTAGCTTTCCTAGAATTACTGGGTATTCGTCTCCAGCCTCCCGCCCCAGCCCGCACGGAATTAACTTTTTATTTAAGCGCTGCACTACCCGAAGCCTACACAATTCCAGCCGGATTAGAAGCTTCAACTATCCGCACTGAAACTACAGAAGCTATTACCTTTAGTACAGATTCTCCGCTAATTATCGGCAACCCCCGCATACAACACTTCTTAACTGCCCAAACTACCGAAGATATTCCCCAATCTCTGCGCGAAAGAGTCACAGCTTCATGGACTCGTCAATCTAACGGTTACTGGACAGGTAACGAACAACCGATTTTTGAAGAGGAACCCCAGCCGGGTAACTGCTTTTATTTAGCGATCGCTTCTGATGATCCAATAGATGCTAATGTTTTAGAAATTATTTTTCAAGGGGCTGCGGCTACTCCTGCGGGGATTAACCCTAATCAACCGCCTCGGAAGTGGGAAGCCTGGGATGGGGAAAATTGGCTATCGGTTTTATTGCAAGAGTCAGACGATAAAACTCGCGGGTTTAGTTTTTACGAAATCGCCCAACAAGGTGGAAACCCGTCTCAAGGTGCAGAAGTCCGTTTACATTTACCGCAAGTTTGGCCGGTGGCTAATTTTACTTCTTACCGAGGTCGCTGGTTGCGTTGTAGCTTTGTTTCCACAGAAGCCAATGAATCTGGTTACAATCGTCCCCCACGAATTATTGGTTTAGCAGTGCGGTCAGTTGGCGGTACAGTTAGGGCTAGTCACAGTACGCTGATTCAAGATGAGCGCTTGGGAATTAGTGATGGTACACCCGGTCAGAATTTCCAGTTACAAACAGCGCCAATTTTAGAACGTCGAGAAAATGAGTATATATTAGTTACTCCCAGTGGTGGATTGCCTCAGAAGTGGACTGAGGTGAGAGATTTTGCTGATTCTGCATCGCATCACTTTCATTACACCCTCGACTCGATCACTGGTACAATCCAATTTGGGCCGTTGATTCGGGAACCTAGCCAACTGAAACAGCAAACCCAGGTGCGAGGGCGAATTCAGCAACCATCACTAGATAACACATCTGTACAAGTTCTTGAAAATAACCAGTCTGAACACCAATATGGGGCAATTCCTCCCCGTGGCTCAGAGATTAAAATGGTTACTTATCGCACAGGCGGCGGTAGAGAAGGCAATGTTCAAACTGGGGCAATCCAGTTTTTGAAGTCTGCATATCCATATATTGCTAGTGTGATCAATCGTGTACCAGCAATCAATGGTGCGGATGCTGAGTCACTGGAGCAAGCTGTAATGAAGGCTCCCCGCATCCTCCGCACACGCGATCGCGCCGTCACTGCCGAAGATTTTGAAGTTTTAGCTCAACAGGCGGGTGCAGGTGCGATCGCTCGCGTCCGGTGTTTGCCAGCAAATTCTCGTACACAAGCTGGTATAGTTAGTTTGCTGATAGTTCCATTTGCCAATACAGATGCGATCGCGCAAGGTGAAGGGATAACACCAGAAGAATTTGCCCTCAGTAATGCCCTCCAAGAGCAAATTTTGAGTTACTTAGACGAAAGACGGTTATTGGGGGTACAAATAGAATTACAAGAGCCGAATTATGTAGGTGTTTCTGTACAAACAGAAGTTGCTTTAGAGCCAGCATACAACAACCCTTTTGCCAGAGAAGAAATTCAGCGCAATTTAAGGCGATCGCTATATAAATATTTAAATCCCTTAACAGGAGGAATCGACGGCAAAGGTTGGCCATTTGGGCGACCAGTTTATACATCAGATATTGTCGCCTTACTGCAACAAACCCCAGGCGTGCGTCATTTAGGCCCCGTCCTACTATTTCCCATCCGCAAGCAAGGAGAAAATTGGCGACGACAACCATCCCCAGAACAATTAATTGACCCAGGATCAGAAGGTTTAATATGTTCTTGGGCAGATACAAATCTACGTTCAAATCACGACATCCAAATAATTCGTAATTCGTAATTTATCACTAGTGGTCTGTCAAATTCATTTTGATGGTTAAGGAGACGCGATAAATCGCCGTCTCTACAGGGAATCTATCCGTCAATTATTTCTTGACAGACTACTAGTTATTCTCCCCCAATTCCCCACTCCCCACTCCCTACTCCCCACTCCTATGGTTCAAAGTCGCTCTAGTCCAGCTGTACGCATTCAATTAACGCCAATGCAAATCCCCGAAGCTTTACCTGTAGCAGGTTTAGCATTTGCAAACGCGGAAAACATAGATGTAGCTGGACGTAGTTTACTCTTGCATCCTGGGCATCCCAGCGAGATGATAGTGCAAGTGCAAAACTTAGAACAGCGTCCTTTGCGGGTGAGCTTAAGCATTGAAGGGAACTTCCCGTCCCAGTGGTGTCAGATAGGCACAGAAGGCAGAGAGATACCGCCTCGTGGACAAATGGATGCTGTCTTCTACTTCTTAATTCCCGACACATTTTTTGAGGATCAAGAAGCGATCGCCCCTACAAAAAAAGATAAACTAACTCTTAATTTTCGCAGCCTAATTACTCTACATATAGACCCAGGCACAGACAACGAACAAATCGAAAGAAGCGAGTATTTTGATTTATACATCCGTCCCTACACCGCCTACATGGAATTCTTGCCAATTTTGTATCGGGAAGTGGACTTTATTGGTCGCTTCATCAAGATATTTGAGCAAGCTTTTCAACCAATAGTTGATAGTTACAACGTCATGTGGGCAAACCTAGATCCTTTGACATCCCCACAAGCATTACTACCCTTTATGGCTCATTGGGTTGCTTGGCAAGTAGATTCAGTTTGGGATCTTCAGCAACAGCGGCGTTTAATTCGCCGTGCTGTAGAACTTTATCGTTGGCGAGGAACTCGTAAAGGATTACGTCTCTATTTACATCTTTATACAGGTTTACCACTAGACGAACATTTAACCGATGAAGCTGATAAACATATTAGTATCACAGAACCTTTTGGCCCAAGTTTCATTATCGGAGATGCACAACTAGGAAATGCAGTTTTAGCAGGTGGGCAAGCATATCATTTTATAGTGCGTTTGCGTTCCAACATTTCTAGTGGCATCATCAACGAACAACTTATCCAAAGAATCATCGAACAAGAAAAACCAGCTTTCTGCACCTATGAATTATCTATCGAAAATCCCTCTAATTAACAATTTTAACATTGCTAAATTTCAATACGAAGTATTCCAAAAACCTAGTAAAAAAAATCTCAATATTCTCTCTGCGCCTCCGCGCCTCTGCGTGAAAATCTTTCATATCTTTCTTGGAATTTTAAATTACTATGTCCCATCCTTTCCCACCCCCACCAATCAAATCCTTTGAACGTCTGCAAGCCGCAGACGGGTTACTAATCAATGCTGAACGCTGGCGCACAGCCCATGATTACCACCGTAATCGGCAAAATGCCCAATATCAAAGTTTAAATCAACCAGGAATTGTCTGCGGTTTAGGCATTCGAGATATTACTGCCCCAAGCCAAGTAGAAGCTAGATATCGAGATGGACGTTGGGTGCAAATTCAACCTGGTATTGCAATTGATTTAGCAGGTAATCTAATTGTTGTACCGACCTCTTATGATTTTCCTATTGATATAGATGTAGCGATTTCTGAACCGCTGATGATCTACTTAGTAGTTAGCTATGTAGACCCTGATGAATTGCGGCGCGGACAGCAAAGAGATGTTGTTCAAGAAACCTATCGAATTGACCAAAGAAACTCTACACCAATCAGTTCAGAAATAGAAATATGTCGGATACTTCTGCAACCAGGACATACAGAAATAACCCAACCGACTGATGCTTTCTTTCCTGGATATAACAATGTTGATTTGCGTTATCGCCGTCAGGCACAAATGCGTCCCCAAGCACTTGTGACTATGGCACAGGCGAATCATAGTGATCCTGAATGTGCGCGTAATTTTTTCAGCCTTTCGTATTTGTTACAAGCAGTAGAACCCCTATATCCCAGCTTGCGAGGGGCTGATGAACCGGGACAGGTTTCTTTAGGGGAAAATATCCAAGACTATGACATACTTTATTTGACAGGTGGACAAGCCATATCTTTAAATAGTCTCGAATTTGAATCTCTAAAAAATTACTTAAATTTAGGTGGTGTGCTTTTAATTGATGCACCAACAAATGCTAATCTCCTAATTGAAAGTACTCAAGCATTGGCACAACAGTTAGAAAGTCCTTTAAGACCTTTAGAAGAATTACAACGGAGTCATCCTTTAAGGACAAAACCTTTTTTATTTGCTGCCTTGCCAATGGTTAATCAACAACAGATTAAACTGTTAATCGGTGGGGGAATTATTTTAGCAATTGGTGATTTAGCAACTGCTTGGGGACTCGATAGAGATTTGAATTTACCCCGATTAACCATTCGTACAGCTCAAGAACTTGGTATTAATATTCTTCACTTTGCTTGGAAGCGACGACAGTTAATTGGGTTGCAACAGGAAGATAATTCTGGACAGTGGTGAATATATTATCTCAGGACAGCATTTCAGTTATTCAAAGAGCCATCAAGGTTTAAAATTATTCACCTTGATTGTTTGATACCACCCCATTATTTTTATCGTGTTCAAGTTCTATCAACAAAGAATCGAAATCGTTGCTGTTTCCACCTTTAGTAAATAAAGACCGGATTTTAGTAATAATTGAATCAATATTTCTAGATAACAAGCTACTTAAGTTTTTGACAAAGTTGATTATTTTCTCAAAGACAGCGAGTTCTACAGTGGAATATTCATTTTGATAGGGATATACAACTTTGCCTTTTTCTGTCTCATAGTACTCTTGTTCAGGCATTAACATTGATCTAAGTGGTTGCACCTGTTTTGCCTTATCTGGTTCGATTCGCTTCTGGCTGAGGAATAAAACATCGTAAACTTTTCCGTTCCAGCTAGCCCAATAATGATTTTGGAAAAACCACCGCTTACCGTCATCACAATTGGGGTCTTTTCCTCGATATGGGGTTTTTCCACCTTCATGGATAAAAGGTTTAAGAAGACTTTCAATTGCTATTTTTTTAATGCCAAAATATTCTTCTGCTACTTTTTTAAAGGTGCGTGCTAGTGTTTGACAGTCGCCTTCAGGAGATCCTTTTAAAAGAGTTTCATGACTCTTGCTGACCATTGTGTATTTAAATTGGATGTTCTCAAAGTTTTTGAAAAGTTGTTCCAGGATTTTATCTTCTGGTAATGTTTCTTCTATACCATTTACTAGTGTTTTCGCTAGTGAGTATTCTTGTAAAAACTTTTGTTTTCTATCGCCTGAGTTGTCTGCTGCTAATATTCCTTCAGTCTTAGCTGATAGCTTTGGCTGCTGTGCATCTTGATTTTGCAAAGTCGGCGGATTCATTTGATTTACTACAGAAGCAGCTACCCTATCCGCCTCTTGCTCATATTTGTCTCCTGGTTGACCAATAGTGAGTTTTGGCTGTATTAGTGGCTGCATTTGTGCCATTGAGACACTATCAGCACGTTTTATCGCCATTTTGCTCAGGTTATGACCAAACTGGGATGAGTGTTCCTTTCCTTGCTGCAACGACTCATTCATCTTTGCCTGTAATACCGTGAGTCGCTCCTCTCCCTCTGGTGTGATAGTGCCGTGCTTGGCTTGTATTTGGAGTTTCGTTGCCTCAAACTGATATTTTTGAAATTTCTGATTCTCTACTTTTGCCTGTACTATAGGCTTGTTAGAGGCAAGTTGAGTGTTACCAGTTAATCGGTGCGTTCGCAACTGACTTGGCTCTGAGGAATGAGCGGATGAGTCAGCTTTTTTGGGAATTTGTAGCCTTTCTTTCATGGCTAGTTTCAAAAGTCAACAGTAGTTAATTAAATATATTATGCCACTTAAGCATTGCTTGATTATTTATACTTAAGTCGAAACACTGTTTTAGGCATCGCTATCGACTTAAGTGTAAATTATCTCGCCTAAACCTGGGGGATGGTTTCGGAAAGTTGGGATAATCATCTTCTCAGGAAGCCAGAACCCGCGTCTCAAAGGATCAATTACGTCCGTTGATCATGTCTCGTAAGCGATTTAACTGACTACGATACAAGGCATCAACGATATCATCATCGGTTGTAAAGACTCCTTCAATCCAATCTCCTGTCCAGGCATGACCTTCTACAAGGCGATAAAGTTGGGTGCGATCGCTGACTGAAGCCGTGCGGAAGATTTCAATCACCCGTTCTCCTTCATCTTCTCCAGTCCAACCTCCAATTAATGCCCGCACGCGATCGGCACGTTGATTGAGGGTCAGATGGGTCAGATCATCGGTACTCTCTTCCATCACAGCATCATCTTCATTGAAGAATGCTTGCCCTTCAGAGGGATTAAAATCAATAATGCTCCGCAATCCGACTAGGGGATTGCCCACGAGTGGATTAAGGAATCCATCAATAAACGCGGCTCTGGGATGAACCGTTCCCAGGTAGACTTGCCAGCCTCCCACCGTGTCCTTCCAGACATCTTCATTTTCTGGGAACTTAACAGCCATCCCATCTAACTTAGTCTTGATTTCGCCTGATTGAACACTAGCTGTAATGGCTTGTCCATAGGTTTGAGCCAGTTCTGAGCGAATTTTTACAGTCCACAGTGCATCTAAGGAATCTGCTTGCCAGTTCTGAGTTCCATTATTGGCATCGGGATCGAGACGTGGCAGAACTTGTTCAGGCGCATACTGAACACTAGGAACGGCGGGACTGGCAGCTTGTCCTTTCACGGAATTGAGAATCCACTCTGATGAATAGGGGCCTGGATTGCTAGTTCCTAAAGCGTGGGCGTTGTCGATATCTTTACAGCCAAGCTGGACTGCCAATTCTGCCATTTTAGCTGTTTGATTATCTGGATCATTCTTGTTCAGGTTACTATCACCGAAGGTTTTCCAGCGATCGCCCAAGTCATTCACAACCCACAATCCTTCTTCATTATCAAAATCATGGGCAACTAAGGCAACCAGATCATCAAACCCCAATTCTGGCATATTCGCAGTTTTTTCCTGTACTTGGGCAATGATCGTGTCGTAAATCCCTGAAACAGTTCCCAAAATTGTAGCGGTATTTGTAGTATTATCATTGATGTATCGTGCCACATCAAGGGCAATCTTCCGCTTCATGTTGCCAAAGAATAAGGGATATTTCTGCCGCCAATAGTCCCGAATATCAGACCTCGGTGTGCGTAAATGTCCGGCTGCAAAGTGATCTGTTAAAAAGTGATGGGCAGCTGCTTCACGCGCCATTCCTTCACCGATGTTTTGCCCAGATTGTCCGGCAAAAAATCCCCGTAAAATTGCGTCTTCATGTAAAGCTCGATAGGAACCCCCCGCAGACGATCTATTTCCTCCGCCTGGGCCTGCGGTGCCATGAGGGGCAGCAAAATGTTCACTATTGTTCGCCGCTAACTGTAGATAACGGTTATCAACGGCTTCGCTCACAGCCTGAGAAAATTCAAGTTGTGACCACACTCCCCCCTCCGGCTGTTGTGGTGTAGAAATTTGAGCAAATCTCGGATCTTGGGGATTGATCGTTTTGATGGCGTAGATAATTTCATCTTGTGTACCCGGAGTTTGACCGGGCTGAGGCGATGGGGTTGCCGCTAAACGAAATAGTGAGTCAGAAACAGGTTCTTCAACACCTTGCTGATTGACGCGAGTATCACGAGGATCAAAATAGTCGCCGCTCAACATGGTGATATCGCCATGAGTGAGGCGAAAGGGAATTTGTAGCGGTGGGTGAAAGCTTCCAGCCCCGGCTGTGACTTGCCCTCCCTGAAAGTCATAGGTTTGCCCACCAGAACCGCGATCGCCTAGTGACTTATGTTCTTCTGAGCCAAATCGTTGAATTAGGCGTTTGTGTGGGAGTGAAGTGGGGTGAGTGCCAATCTGCGGCTTTTGTTGCACAGCAGTATCAGGCATCGACATGAGTTCATTGGCTACCCGATCCGCTTCCTGCTCGTCCTGGTCTTTTGGTTCTCCAACTGTGAGTTTTGCCTGGGGAGAACGCAGCGATATCCGACTAATGTCGTGACTCAGGGGCTTTTCTTTGATGGCTTCTGGTTTTAATAATGGCTGATCAGCAGACTGAGCCTTTTCAATGTTGGGTGATACCTTAGCTACCCTTTGGAGTGGGGCGGTATTTGTTTGTAAACCAAAGCCGCGTGTTGGGTTCGCCAATGTCGGAGTTGTTGGTGAAACAAGCGACGGATTTGTAAAATTTGATGCAGATGATTTCTTACGCCCAAATATGCGCTCGCTCATCTCACTTTTCCTCCATTAATCAAGATGGATTATACAATTTATTCTGTTTATGATTGGGGTGTAGATGGGTGTCATCAATTATCTATTGTTCATCCAATTTAACTCAAGATAAAGTAAAATACCCATGCTAAGACGCTCAATTGCGATCGTTACTGCCGTTATCCTCTTTAGTAGTTCCTTGACACTGGCACAAAGCAAAAAGCCCAAACCACTGGACAAATTTCCTCCCAGTCCCCTAGAGATTACCACACCCGACCCACTGCTACCACGTTTGCCCCAGGATAAACAGCCGTTAACTAACGAAGAACGGCAAAAGTTACAACCAGCGCTGGATGCGTTAAACCAAGAAGCTGCAATGAAACTGGAAGCAGGTGATCAGGTGACAGCCTTTGAAATTTGGAACCGAGAACTGCGCTTGCGGCGCTTTTTGGGTTTATTAGCAGAGGTGCAAGCGTTATCACGAGTTGGTGCGATCGCCTGGAAGCAAAACGACAGCCCAGAAGTACAATATATTACGCAGCGATTGCAAGCAATTCAAAAGCAGACACAATCTCAGAAAGCTGTTGATTTAGAACTATGGCGATCGCTAGGTCAAGCTTATCAAAATGTGCGATCGCCTAAACTAGCTCTAGAAGCTTACGACCCAGTTTTGCTAGCAGTGCGACAGCAAAAAAATCCAACAGCAATAGTCGAAACCCTGAATATAATTGGAGAACTGCATTTAAGTTGGTTTGATTATCTCAAAGCTGCGCCAATCTACGAGGAATTGTTAAGTTTAGCTATTTCCCAAGGCGATCGCCTAAAGGAGATAACATATCTGCAACAGCTGGCTGAAATTTACGAGCAGACACAACAATCGCAGATGTCATTAAATATACTTAACAAACTAGCAGAAATTTACGCAAATGAAAATAATCTTATCGAAATACCAGAATTAAAGCTAGCGATCGCCTCAAATTACGAATCTTTAGCAAAGAAAAATCCTAATTTACTGCAAGAAGCTTTTAAAAATTATCAAGAAGCTTATACCACTGCTTGGCAATTGCAGCAGTATGTTCGTGCTGGTGAAGCTTTGCAGAAATTAATTGCGCTGTACCGTTCTCAAGGACAAATAGACGAGGCTTTGCAGACTAGCCAAATTCTCGTAGAGATACAGGCACAAGCCGTCAATTTTTACGGCACAATGCAAGCTTACGACCAAATTGGGCAATTGTATCTAGAACGTAAAGAATATCCTCAAGCATTAACAGCCTTTCAAAAAGGATTAGAATTAGCACGACAACTCAAACATGAGGAGGCGTACTTTACTGGACAAATTGAAAAAGTCTCGAAAGGAAATTTTTAACTGGAATTTCTGCTATCGAATAATCTAGAAATACCCGCAATATCAACGTTGAGGTACAGTTATTGAGCAATAGCGATCGCAAATAATCAGATCATTGCACTTAAATAAAAGCTGTAGTCACTAACATCACGACTTTGGTTACTAACATTACGATTTTTGTTACCAACATACGATTTTTATTACTAACATCGCGGTTTTTGTTACTAACACCAGGGCTTTTGTTACCAACATCGGAGTATTTGTTATTAAATGGCGATTATATAGCAGTCCTAAATCATTCGTGAACAATAAGATCCCCGACTTCTTGGAGAAGTCGGGGATCTTAGCCTAACGATTTTCATAAATCAAATCGGATTCCTATAGTACTAAGCCAATGCTACATCTGGGTCAACATTTTCATCTAACTTTATTCTTCACCCCAATCACTCAAAAATTCCACCTGATTTTGCATATCTTCTGCTGACTTAGTTGCAATTAACCTCAGAAGTCGGCGCATTTGCTCGCCCACTGAGTAACTTTGCTGTGCCAAAATAATGCCAGCGTGGTATTCTGTTTGTTCTAGTAAAGTTGTGTGCAATCGATAAAAATCCCCCAGATTAAAGCTGTAAATTACCCGTTGATTTTTTAAAGCCCAATTTAGTTGCTCCTCATCATTACGAGATAGCATTCCTGCTTCTGCAACAGTTATTACATCCACACTACGCGCACGCAAAGCTTGTAACAGCTTCTTACTCCTCGCATCTTCATCTAGATACAAACGAATAAAGCTCATTTTGAAGTCGAAGCCTTATGTAGTGCAGCTAATCTTTCATACTCTGCTTGTTCGTCTGCCAAATCTGTATCAATTTCTTCTTGGTTTGCGTGATAGTAAGTTAGCGCTGCATAAACCTGTACAATCATTAAATGATCCTTATCAGCAGCAATTTCTTCGGCGCTGTAACCTTGTTTGTACAAGGCTGCTATTCGGACTACAGATGTACCTGTTCCCGCAATAATAGGGCGACCCCCACGCAGTTTAGGATCTCTTATAATCAGCGTACCGATATCCGTGATAGTTGCCAAAACTTTTTTCCTAGATATTTTAATCATTCGCCCAAAATTTAACATATTTTAGGCGATTTTTATGGGCTTTTTCTTAACATTTAACACTTCTGGATTGCTATATTAAGTTTAAAAAGTCAAATACTGCTGTTCTTGAAGCTGGGTTCAGGAGCTAAGTTTTAATCATTATTGAATTTTATAAGTAAAAGATTATATCTTTCTACGTTATTTTGTTGCAGAATAAATAAAGTTATCTAAAAGCACAAGGTTAAACTAGACTACGGTTACAGGGAAAGCTAGCAAGTAAAGTAATAAAAATGCTGAGAAACAAGAATATACTGACAGCAGCTATTATCTGCTTGTATTTGAGCAACGCTAACACTGCCTTTGGTAGAGATACTGGCATTGTTTCATTAAAAAGTCAAGACTCTGCTCAGATAGCAGTTCCTCAGAACAAAAAGGCAGTTGCTAATTTTGAGCAAGGAATTAATCTCCAAACACAAGGAGATTTAAAAGGAGCAGAGGCAGCTTTTCGCAAAGCAATTGAACTAGAACCCAAATTTGCCCAAGCTTATATTGCTTTGGGAAATACTCTCGATGATCAAGGCAAATCACAAGAAGCGATCGCACATTACAAAAAAGCCATTAACCTCGATCCCAATGATTCTGAAGCATACTTGAATTTGGGTTTGACTTTGGCAAGACTCAATCAATTAGAAGCTGCGATCGCCCAATATAATAAAGCCATCAGCCTTGATCCCAAATATGCCAAGGCTCACTATAACTTAGGAAATGCTTTGTATGCTCAACGCAAGCTAGTAGAAGCAGTTTCCGAATATACAGCAGCGATTATCCTTGAACCTAATTATGCCCCAACTTACACACGTTTAGGAAATGCTTTATACGATCAAGGTAAACTAGCAGCAGCAGTTGCCCAGTACAAAAAATCTATTAGCTTTGATCCCAACTATGCAGATGCTCACTATTATTTAGGAAACGCCTTGTATGCTCAAAGAAAGCCAACAGAAGCAGTCGCCGAATATATACTAGCTATTAGCCTTGCACCAAAAAACTCAGCAGGTTATAACGCTTTGGGAAATGCTCTGTATGCTCAAGGCAAACTAGAAGAAGCAGTTGTCCAGTATAAGCAAGCCATTAACTTTAATCCCAACTATGCAGACGCTCACTATAATTTAGCAAGTGCTTTCTACGCCCAAGGTAAGGTAGCAGAAGCAGTCATCGACTATACTGAAGCGATTCGCCTTGATCCAAGACACGCACAAGCTTACACGGGTTTGGCAAATGCTATGGACGATCAAGGTAAGCCACAAGAGGCGATCGCACATTACAAAAAAGCCATTAGCCTCGTACCCAACGATGCATTCACTTACTATAATTTGGGAATCACTCTCGGAAGGGAAAAACAGCTAGAAGAAGCGATTTTCAATCTTAAAAAAGCCAGAGAGTTATTCAAAGCTGAGGAAGACAAGGAAATGGTTGAGCGAATTGATCAGCTAATCCAAAAAATTAATACTCAAACAAATTGAATAAAGGGTATTGGGCAGAGGGGTGAGAATAAATGACAAATGATAAGGGCAAAGTCTACCTAGTAGGCGCTGGGCCTGGGGATGTGGCATATCTGACGGTAAAAGCTTACAATCTCTTGGCTGCTGCTGAGGTGTTAGTCTACGATGCTTTAATCGATGCTCAATTATTGCAGTGTGTACCACCTGATTGCTTAAAGTTGGATGTTGGTAAACGCGGTGGTAAACCTAGCACAAACCAAGCTGAGATTAATAAGTTACTGGTAAATTACTGTCAGCAAGGAAAACAAGTTGTACGGCTCAAATCAGGCGATCCGTTAATTTTTGGGCGTTGCACTTCCGAAATTGAAGCCTTGAAAGCATCTGGTTGTGATTTTGAATTAGTACCAGGAATTTCTTCAGCCCTTGCAGCACCTTTGTTAGCAGGAATTCCCCTAACAGATCCAGTTTTAAGTCGCTGTTTTGCAGTGTTTACAGCTCACGAACCAGAGGTTTTAGACTGGGAGGCGGTGTCACGCTTAGAAACACTAGTAATTTTGATGGGAGGGCAACACCTGCCAGAAATTGTACATCAGCTGATGCAGCACGGGCGATCGCACTTAACACCCATTGCCATCATCCGTTGGGCAGGAACTCCTGATCAACAAATTTGGACGGCACAACTGGGCAATATTTTGGAACAAACCACCGGATTATCCCTCTCCCCATCGGTAATTGTGATTGGCGAAGTTGTTGGGCTACGCAAGTACTTACAACCTGAGAAAATAGATTATCAGGATTCAATTACAGCCAAAACTCCTAGCCCCCCAGCTATGCGAACTAATCTCCCCACGTTTGCCCAACCCCTTACTAGCAAAACGATCTTGGTGACACGTTCAGTCGGACAATCGAGCCAATTTAGCGATCGCCTGATCGCATTAGGTGCGACAGTTATCGAAATGCCCACCTTAGAAATCGGCCCGCCTTCTAATTGGCAAGATTTAGATAATGCGATCGCTAATTTATCTAACTTCGACTGGTTAATTCTCACTTCTACCAATGGCATAGACTACTTTTTTGAAAGGTTAATCGCCCAAGGTAAAGATACCCGGGCTTTAGCTGGCATCAAAATTGCCGTTGTTGGTGAAAAAACAGCCCAAAGTCTTAAACAACATTCTCTTCAACCAGATTTTATTCCTCCCAACTTTGTTGCCGATTCTTTAGTGGAAAATTTTCCAGAGGAACTGCATGGTAAAAAGGTTTTATTTCCCAGAGTTGAAAGCGGCGGCAGAGAAGTTTTAGTTAAAGAATTAACTGCCAAGGGAGCAAAGATAATTGAAGTAGCGGCGTATCAATCTTGTTGTCCTAATAGTATCCCACCTGCCGCAGAGTTAGCTCTCCAAAACCGGAAAGTAAATGTAATTACCTTTGCCAGTTCTAAAACTGTGCAATTTTTCTGTCAACTTACCCACAATATATTTTCCCGTAACTCTGATGCTAATCAATTTTTAGAAGGTGTTTGTATTGCCTCTATCGGTCCCCAAACCTCTAAAACTTGTCATTCTTTATTCGGGCGTGTGGATGTAGAAGCCCAAGAATATACTTTAGATGGTTTAACCCAAGCACTGATAACATGGGCAACTAATTCTTAAATTTGGGAGATAAGCAATGCCCAATGATGATAAATGACAAAACGTATAATCGGCTTAACCGGAAATATTGCCACAGGCAAAACCACTGTCACCAATTATTTAGCTAATGCTTATAATCTGCCGATTTTGGATGCAGATATTTATGCTAGAGAGGCAGTATCTTTAGGTTCGCCTATTCTGGGTGCGATCGCTCAACGTTACGGCGAACAAATTTTACTACCAGATGGTAGCCTCAACCGCCAAAAGCTAGGTGAAATTATTTTTAATTGTCAAGATGAACGCAACTGGGTAGAGAATTTAATTCATCCTTACGTGCGCGATCGCTTCCTCAAAGAAATTGCCCAATCTTCATCACAAACACTGGTGTTAGTAGTGCCTTTATTATTTGAAGCTGGGATGACTGATTTGGTTACAGAAATCTGGGTAGTAAGCTGTTCCCAAGAGCAACAACTACAAAGATTGATCCAACGAAACCATTTAAATAGAGAACAGGCACAAGTGCGGATTAACAGCCAATTACCTATCGAAGAAAAAGTTGCTCATGCTAATGTTGTCTTAAATAACTTTTCCACCCCAGAAATCCTACTGAAACAGGTAGATGTAGCCCTAATAACCAGGAGTAAGGACTAGAGTGAGTTTATCTTAAAAAATATATGAAGCGACAGTTTCAAAACAGGAAATTTTTATAAATGAATATTATCATATTAAATAAAAAATACTCTTATCTGACCCTAACTTGTTCAATAATTCGGTGATTTTACAGTTGAAGCTACGGTTACTAGTACTGTAAATTTAAATGGTTGGTAAAGAAATAGCTGCTGTTACCTCTGGTATTGTACTGGATAATAAAGGGTTATTTGAAAAAATTAAACATTGGTAACTCAGACTTAAGACTTTAAAAACCTTAATTTTGAATTATTAGTTCTATTTTTAAATTATCTTTAAGTGCCTTTTCAAGAAACTGCTTGTAATTTCTTCTTTGCTAGTCATAGGTGCAGTCACTTAATTAGGCATTAGGTGATGCCTTGGCTTTATTAGTAGTCAATGCAGTTGATTCCTGATTAGATTGGCCACCTGTTCGATTCTGGACTGGTGATCGAAAGGGGTTGATATTAACTTAAAGTCCAAAACACTTTGTTATGGATATCTCCTTTAGGAGAACTGACTTATATCCTTAATCAAAACATATATGAATTTAAGTTTTAGCTTTTTAAATAAGTTAGTCCTAGTTGGCTCCCCAGCAAATAAATTAAAACAGAATAAAAAAATACATGATTACAGCCAACAAGTTTTGGGAACCGACTACGTATTTGAACTGGTAAATGGAGGAATATTAGGGCATATGACTGGAGTAGGCAAAGGCATCCAACCTGGCGATCGCATTATTTTACAACAAGGCTGTGAATCTTATCAATATCAAGTTGAGGAAATTGATTACTACTCTGATCCGTCTGATATGTGGATAGCTTTACTCAAGCAAGTAGTTTGACTTTTAAGAAACAACCCATACCCAGCAAAAGGTATAGTCATGTAAATTGACACTCAAGTTTGAAGGTGAAACCAACGTATTATCGTTTTGCAAGCGATAATTGAATAGGAGTGTGTAAAAATTTAAGTTTTTATGAATATAGGCGAAACATTGAGTTTATATCAACAAATGCGAACAACCTTAGTAAACTGGGTTGATTTAGCAGAACCCCAATGGAACCTACTTGCATTAAATTTTCAAATTAAAACTGTCCAGAAACAAGAATACATTCTTTTACCGTGAGCAAAAGTACACGAACTCTACTTTGTCTGTAATGGACTACTTCGTTTCTATTACATTACAGACGATGGCATAGAATCAAACAAGGCATTTATTACTGAAAATACTTTTGCAGGTTCTCTTGCAGCTTATAACCTTGATTTACCTATCCTATATGGTGTTCAGGCTCTAGAGCCGACGATATTTTTAGCTGTAAGCTTTAGCGCTTTGACGCTTATCTGTGATTGATTCACATCAATTGCGATCGCAAGCATAACTGAATCTCCAATCTTAAAATACACCTATTCCCAATTTTAGAACAGGTTAATACCTTTAAACTAAAGCATAAAAATCATGAGTTTCAGGGTTTAGCAGAAAGCTAAATCGAATTTTAGGGTTTGATGAGAAAGATTAATGCGTAGTTTACCGCCGCAGGCATCGCTATCTTTAAAAAACAAAGAACAGATACACTTTAGTTAATACATTTTTTCCAAATTTAATACGCAATTGCTTTAGATGTGACACATTGTCCGTAGACTGATAGTCCGTAAACGCTCAGAATCAGCACTATGAATGAATCGAAACCAAAGATTCTTAGTGCTTTAGGTTATCTTGTAAGGCAACATAGAACAAAACTGGGAATTTCTCAAGAAGAACTAGGATTACGCGCTAACTTAGATCGCACATATATATCTGGTGTGGAACGCGGAGTCAGAAATCCTTCCCTCACTGCTCTTGTAAGTCTTGCAGGTGGCTTGGGTATTAGTGTTTCCGTTCTCCTCAATGGACTAGAAGCAGAATTTCACACACAGAATGAACAAAAACAAGGTTGCTCGAAAGAGAAGTAATAGTAAAGTCTTAGAAAGTTCTGTAGACTTACACTATAACTATGATGACCTGGAAAACATCAAGGTTCATGGTAAGCCACGTAATCACGCCAAAGCTCAAGAAAGTTACTTAGATGTAACTTTTACCTATGAAGATGGTAGTTATTGGGAAGGCTCAATCGTAATTAAGTGTAGTCGTGCTGTTCTTGATCTACAAAAGGAATCAGAGATTAAAGACTACCTTAAACAGGTATACATTTACTGTCATCCTAATCAGCGTCAGGAATGGGTAGAACAGCAAAAGGAATTTTGGAAACCACCATTACCAAATAAGTCTCAAAAAATAGATGCTAAATTAGTGACAAAGCCGTTGTTTAACGACTTACTAACGTTTCAATGGACTTGTGTCAGTTGCGTACTTCCAGGAAATAATAATCCTGCAAACAGATACAAGAGATTAAAAGAGCTTGGTTATAGCATTGCCACTCATCTTAATATGTTATGTGAGAAGTGTACAGATAAAAAAACTCATATTCTTCTTGTTCCATTGCCCCGTAGAGGTACATTAGGATATGAAACAATGTCACCTATTTTCAGAAAGAAATGCTTGACTCTTCTCAATTGCTATGATGTGTATGAGGGAAAAACTGGTGACAAGAAGATGCTCTTGCCAGATCATAAATTCCCTGAAAGACGTTGGGATGCAAATACACGCAGAGACTCTCTTGATGATCTAACTGATGAAGAGATTAAAAATGATTTTCAACTTATGACTAATCAGCGAAACCTTCACAAACGTGAAGTTTGTCGTCAATGCTTTGACTATAACGCTCGGCCTTTCCCATTTGGTATCAAGTTTTATTACCAAGGTGATGAAACTTGGCCAGATGATATATCTAAAACAGGTAAAGATGCTGAAAAGGGTTGCATTGGCTGTGGTTGGTACGATATGAAAAAATGGCGTGATGCTCTTAATCAAAAATTAGTTCAGTCTGCTCAAGAGGAGTAACATTAACTCTACTTTTGGTATTAACTGCAATATCATTTAGATAGGGAATAAGTGCGTAGGCAATGTATTCTGCTAGACGTGGTGGTACAGCATTTCCAATTTGCCACATAGCTTTTTTCATAGAACCTTCAAAAATAAATGAATCTGGAAATGTCTGTAATCTTGCCATTTCACGAGCGGAAATAACACGGTTTAGATATGGATGAATATGAGTACCACCGTGATTCTCTTTAACAGTCATGCTTGGTTTACCAGGATATTGTCGTTTGAAAGCATCAACATATTTTGTATATAAAGAACCACCAGGAGGAACTTTAGCAATTCGCTCCATATACTCAGGTGAATGCTTAGTCCACTGATGGTTTATCTCTGGTATTGGGGTATATGCCGGTAAATCGGAAATAGCTGATTCAATAGGTTTATATTCTTCAGGTAACAACTTAGCCTTGGGATAGGGATTTGGCATTCCAAATCTGTTAGCTATAAAGATAGCTCTTGGTCGAATTTGTGGCACTCCATAGGCAGCAGATTCAAGAATTGCAACAGATATATTAGGATAACCAATAGATTCAAAAGCTTCACTAATTGCTTTTTTTACATCTCCGTTTTGGATAGTCAGAATACCTGGAACATTTTCCATAACAACATACCAAGGACGTATTTCTGAGACAACACGCACAAATTCATAAAATAAACGATTGCGGGGGTCTTTATGGTCACGTTTTCCTGCTACTGAGAAACCCTGACATGGCGGGCCGCCCATAACAAGATTTACTTCAGGTAAGCCGATTTGTTGTAGCCAATTACGGGAATCAAAGTGTTCAATATCTCCACACAGGTGATGACATTGTGGAAAGTTATTTTTATAGGTAGCAGAAGCGATTGGGTTGATTTCAACGCTAGCTAAGGGTTTAAACCCAGCTTGAACTAATCCTTGTGTTATCCCCCCTGCTCCACAAAATAGATCCATGAAGGTGTAATTAGATGGTGGATTTGGGACAGAATCAACTTCAATGAATATTTTGTATGGATCGGAGTCATTTTGATCTAGTTCTCGTTGGATACGTTCATAACGTCCTAATTTGGGTTTTTTTTGCTTTGTAGTAGAGTGATGCTCCTCGTTAGAAAAAAAAGAAAGTTGGGTTCCTTGCATTTTTTGCTTGATATTGATATCTGTTTTAGTGTGACATATAGTCTACAATATATCAAACATCGTACTCTTTTTCCAGAAACCCATAAAGGCGATCGCTTAAAACTTATCTTCTCAACTCACAGGGTTTCCAGTTGCATCTTCACCTGATGACGGAAGTTGAAGAAGTATTCACCAAAGCTTAATGCTACGAGGTAATCATACAATAAATGCGGTTTTTGGAGAGCGATCGCTGCCAACTCCCACCAGAAAAACCCAACGAACCAAAGGCGGATGGTAGTTCAGCTCCTCGGCTAGGGTGTATCTGCCACCATTAAGAAATATTTAGCCAACGGCATCATATCTCGGCTCAATCCTGTATTGTATCTTCAAAAATATTTCTAAATCTATGTTACAAATTCTTACATTTGAGTGTTAAAAAACTAAAAAAATCCATTTTTATACTACAGTAACCTTATTGTAATGCTTGTTAGGAGTATGTCTATGACTGCTGATACCCTGCTGCAAGAAATAGAAAAGTATATCCCTATTGTGGGAGACATAAATATCAAAATTCCATTAGCATACCAAGCAACTCGTGGGGCGGTTGAGGTAGTTAACACAGTCCAAATGGCAGTGGCAGAGGCTTATATCAACGGATTAGAAGTTCCTGATTCAGTCCTGGAATCGCTTTTTGATACCTGTATGCCAATTTTCTTTCAGTATTTCCCATCCCTCCTCGCACCGTATGAATGGGTATTAAAAGAAACTGATCATCTCGCCGAAGGATCACGGGAACTAATGAAAATTCAGTACGACTTGCCTCAAGCCATGCTGAATACTATGTTATGGGACGGGAAAGTTATTTATCCTAAGTACAGCATGGGATTGTGGGAAAAAGGAGCATTAAACCTTGAACAATCCCAGATGCACATGATTGATGATGTGATTGAAAAGCTAGGCATCAAGGATGGAGACAATATCTTAGACTTTGGCTGCGGGTGGGGATGTGTTCCTAATTATATTCTTTCTAAGTTCCCCAATGTTAAGTTTACAGGTCTTAATTTGAGCCACGAGCAATGTGAATATATCCGCCACAAAATGCAAGATCCTGACAGTTATCTCAGTTCAGATCGGTTTACCCTATATGAAGGTGATTTGAATAATGCAAATTTCGAGACGAAGTTTGATAAAATCCTCTCGATTGGGGTTTTTTGTCATATTGGGAACTTAACGGGAGCCTTTAAAAAATTAGCTTCGTTTCTGAAGGATGATGGCAAAGTTTTAATTCACATCATCACAGTCCGCATCCCTAACAATATGTCTAGCGTTTACACTCACAAATATATTTTCCCACACGGTCGGTACTGGAATTACGATGCAGTTCCTAGCCATCAACAAGACCTCAAAACAATTCAAAGATGGTATCTCAATGGCTCTAATTACTCTAAAACACTAACTCACTGGTTACGAAATTTTGACGACAACCAGGCAACAATAAAAACATTAAACTATGGCATGGACTATGCCAAGTTTCGCCGGATATGGAGGTTTTATTTGATATGGTTTATTCGCAATTTTGCTTGTTGTGATGGAGAATATAATGGTAATGGTCAATTTTTAATGGTTCATGCTTAACCGGACAAAGGTGGAGTTTCCCCTGTTAGCGGTTGAAGGGCATAGTCTCAATTGTCAACCAGAATATTAGACGGATGTCTCCACTTCAGCTTTGAACACTGAGTTCTGACAGTTTCGGTTTCTGGCGCGAGCAAGAAGTTCTGTTTCAGAAGGCACTCTAATCTTTGACGCTAACTTCAGGAACTCAAGCATTTTGATGAACCAAAATGTTGGGTCTAGAAGATAGGCAACCTGTCCTTCTCGCACGGTTATGCCATGTCGGGCTGAGGACTGGAATGCATGATGAAGATTATGCCAGCCTTCACCCAGGGTCAGAAACGCGACGAGCCAATGGTTCCGACTGTAGTCGTTGGTTATGAACGGTTGCTCGCCCAGTATGTGGCTGAGTGAGTTGACGGTGGCGACACCGTGGAAGAGGACAGTCGTGCTGAGGAAAAAAGCGCCGAGATATTCAGCTCCACCGATGTAGTACGAGAGCGCACCGAGAGCAATGGTGGGAATGAAGTGCAAACGGTCAACAATCTTCAAAACCAAATTACTCTCAACATCTGTGGGAAGCTTCGAGGGAAAAAACTGTGGGGAGAATAACCATCCAGCTTGAGACCACCAGAATCCTTTGATTCCCTTGAAAGGCATATAGGGGGAATGAGGATCTTTTTCCTGGTCTGAGCATTGATGATGGGCTACATGGTGAGCTTTCCACCAACTTGGCCCCATTTGTCCGGCTGAAGCAGCCACGATGCTTCCAACGCATAGAACTGAGGTTGGAGCCTGGTAGCTCTTGTGGGTGAGTAACCGATGGTAGATGCCAGTAGTTGCAAGCATTCGTATTATATATAACAACAAAGCCCACAAGGCAGCACCCCACGATAAGCCAGTAACAATAATCAGTAGTGATCCTAAATGACTGACCACGATCAGAATAGGACCTACTATGTAAGAAATAATCGTGAGTTGAGAGTACTGCTTCATTAGTGTTCTAACGTCCTTAAGCTTCAAAATAGAAATGCACCACATCTTCGCCGCATTCAAGCTCGCGGACAGCAAAATGCCCACTGTTGCCAGCGTTAACAGCACAAGGATATCTTGGCACAATTCGCTTCATTGGAATATGAAAAGCAGTTTCAAACATAAGCGACGGCAAAAAAGTTTCTATCTAAGTACAGCTTTGCGTAAATTAATGGCGAATTGAGGGTTGGAATTTAAACGCATAGGCGCTTCTCTACGAGACGCTACGCGAACGCCTTCCCGCAGGGTAGGATCGCAAAGGTTAGCGCAGAGGAACGCAAAGGTTTAATCAAAGCAATTTTTTTCGCTACGAACTTGTGAAATGCTGTACTAAGCAATCCGAGGTTGAGTTAAAATCTCTCATCCTGTAACGGCGAGTTGACCTGGAAAATGTCAAAATTAAATGAGTTTTGCGTAGGCACAAAGCGACTTGTCGCCAGATATCGCCACTTTACATAGCGCAGATTTATAACTAAATTGGAATTTATGGGCAAGCAACGTGTTCTTTCTGGAGTTCAACCAACAGGCAATTACCATCTAGGCAACTACTTGGGAGCCATTCGCAACTGGGTAGAAGGTCAGAGCGAATACGAAAATTACCTTTTTGTGGCTGATTTGCACGCGATTACAGTGCCACACGACCCAAAACAGTTGGCAGATGATACCTACACCCTTGCTGCTCTCTATCTAGCTTGTGGTCTTGATTTAAATCACTCTACCATCTTTGTACAATCCCACGTTTCGGCTCACAGTGAACTCACTTGGTTGCTCAACTGCATTACACCTCTCAACTGGCTGCAAGATATGATTCAGTTTAAGGAGAAGGCACTCAAGCAGGGGGAAAATGTGAGTGCAGGTTTATTGGATTATCCGGTGCTGATGGCAGCTGATATTTTGCTTTACCAAGCGGATAAAGTGCCAGTGGGTGAAGACCAAAAGCAACACTTGGAATTGACACGGGATATTGCAGCTCGTTTAAATCACCAATTTGGGAAACCAGACCAACCAGTTCTGAAGTTACCAGATCCTTTGATTCGTAAGGAAGGGGCAAGGGTGATGAGTTTAGCGGACGGTACACGCAAAATGTCGAAGTCTGATCCTTCAGAGTTAAGCCGAATCAGTTTGCTAGATTCACCAGAACAGATTGAATACAAGATTAAGCGTTGTAAAACTGATCCGATTCGTGGGCTGACTTTTGATGATCCAGCGCGTCCAGAGTGTAATAATTTGTTAACGCTGTATACATTGCTTTCTGGTAAAACGAAGGAAGATGTCGCAGTTGAGTGTCAAGATATGGGCTGGGGGCAATTCAAGCCATTGTTGACAAACACGATAATTGAGTCTTTGAAACCAATTCAAGAAAAATATCAGGCGATAACGGCGGACAGAGGCTATTTAGAATCTGTGTTGCGGGATGGAGGAGAAAAAGCTAGGGCGATCGCAAATCAAACTCTGTCACAAGTAAAAGCCGCTTTAGGCTACTCTCTTCCTCTATAAGTTCTCCCTTTTCGGTGTGATTCGTTATACCATGTAAGAAATTCAAATCCTTAATGTTATGCATCACACTCATAGCCCCACAGCCTTCAAGAGAGCTGTACAAGCAGGTGAATTTCTCGTTACCGCCGAGGTAGCGCCTCCGAAAGGGGGAGATCCAACGCACATGATTCAAATGGCGGCGACTCTTAAGGGAAGGGTTCATGCTGTCAATGTTACTGATGGTAGCCGCGCAGTGTTACGGATGTCTTCGTTACTAGCGTCGGTGATTTTGTCACAAAACGGCATAGAGCCAATTTGTCAAGTTGCTTGCCGCGATCGCAATCGCATTGGTTTACAAGCTGATTTGATGGGCGCTCATGCCTTGGGGATACATAACATTTTAGCCCTGACTGGCGACCCAGTAAAAGCAGGTGATCATCCAGATGCTAAAGCAGTGTTTGACTTAGAAGCTGTGCGACTGCTGCAACTAATTCGGAAGATGAATCAAGGTGTTGATTGCAACGATAAACCCTTGACTGATGGAGCGCTAGATTTATTTGTTGGTGCAGCAGTAGATCCGCAATGTAAGAGTTGGTCAGGTTTGCAAAGTCGATTTGAACGCAAAATCGAAGCCGGAGCGCAGTTTTTTCAAAGTCAGTTAATTACCGATTTTGAGCGACTAGAAAAGTTTATGGACACAATTGCCTCTGGCTATAAAAAACCGATTTTGGCAGGAATATTTTTGTTGAAATCGGCAAAAAATGCCCAGTTTATTAATAGATGTGTACCAGGTGTAGATATTCCCCAACACATCATTGATAGATTGGCAAAAGCCAAAGATCCCCTTGAGGAAGGAATGAAAATTGCCGCCGAGCAAGTGCAGATAGCGCGGCAATTGTGTCAAGGTATCCACATGATGGCAGTAAAGCGGGAAGATGCGATCGCGCCAATTTTAGATATGGCTGGCATTGCTCCAATTAATCAGTTGGTATCTAAGTAAAGGAAATAACAAAATTTTTTATTTAAGCAGATGGGAGCAACCATCTGCTTTTTTTATATGGCGATGGATTAACCGACTTAATTTGGAACGTAACAGGCAATATTAATCGCACTTACGTTGGACTGGCAATATAAAAACGATTAAGATTTTCTTTTTTGTCCTACCAATACTAGGTTGACCACGCCCAGGATGTTAACGGCATTGCTGGGCATTTTTGTATAAAATTAGAAAAACAAACTTTTAGACTACTAGTGCTGCCTCTATATCTTGCTCTGACATTTCTTTAAAATGCCTACGACGATATCTTAAAATGACTATCGAAGGTAATTTATTATTTGTTGGTTTATAAACTTCATAGTGGCTAAAATCCCAAATGTGTTTTTCTTGTCCTTCATACCCTACAGTGTAAGTAGTTGCAAGTTCATAGTGAGCAATATGCTTTTCAGTTTTCAAAAACTTATTCACTGCTTCTTCCGCAGTTAACGGACTTATTATAATCACTCCGTTGCGAAGATTAGTTTGGGAATCAGTATCAAAACATGGCATTTCTACAAAATGCGTGCCGGGGATTTGTGCAAATTCTTGTTCGTTCATTTTGTGTTTTCTCCTTATTTTCCTATGCACTCAAAACTTCCGTTCAATTTTTTACGAACATAAGCAAATTCAAGTCCATGCAAGCTTACATCTCTTTTACATCTTTCTTCTGCTTGTGCTGGTGTTAGAGATGAGCCATAAATATTTACTATTACCTCGCTTTCAAAATCTTCCGGTTCTTCGATTTTGAATACAGAACCATCTTCACCAGAAAATGCGCGTTTACCGCTATTAGAAGATTGCCAAATATAGTAAACTGTTCCACAGATGCATCAGGAGATAGGACAGACAAGGGATAATATTTTACCTCATCTCTCTCATCTCCCCACTCCCTATTTTCATAGAAGTTTATCCAAGAGGTTGCTTCTCATCACATTGACGTGAATACTGCAATTCCAACTCATTTTGCCGTTCCCTACCTCCTCTATACACATTCGGACAAAACTTAGTGTTAGCGCTCATACAATCCATGTGTGGCGTCTTAGCACACACCACGAGCAGTCCACCCAGAACAAACAACAAACCGCAAATTGCAAGCGTATTAACCCAAGAAATTTCCAGCGCTCCGTGAACTACTATCTCTCGCAGTAAAGATACAATTGTTACCTCAACTGCCACTCCCACAGAGATACTATGTTCTTGCAAATAGACCATTAATAGTCGGAATAACTCGACTAAAATCAACACAAATAGTATTTTTGCAGTCACGTGTTTATAGTCTAGCGGCTGCATGAGGGCGATAGCTATCCCCCACAATTGGATCAGCATGACGGCGAACAAACCTAAACACAAGACAATCACAATTAAGTCTTGGAAGGCTTCCATGTTGCGAACAATTGAGTGCCGATCAAGCCAGCGATCGCTAAATAAAAATCGACTTTTCTGGCGCTTTTGCATATACGTTTCATTCCAATTGGGATCAGTTCAGACAACACCAGCGAGTCAACCCAATAGTTTTATATTATGCAATATTAAGCTTTTGCGCCTCAGCGAGGTTGGTAATTTAAATTTTGTGCTTGTTGCAACAATTGCTCGGCATTTTTTGCCCACTGGGGATTACCCTGAGCATTGTATAAATCTCTAGCAAATTGCAATACTTGTACTGCATCTCCATATTGCTGTAACTGCATAAAAACCAACCCTGCACCATAATAAGCATTGGGATAGTTAGAGTTAGCTTCGGCTGATTTTCTAAAAGCCTCTAATGCTTCTTGTGATTTGCGTTGGTTAAACCAAATTGAACCAAGATTATAGTAAGCTTCTGGATACTTTGGATTAATTTTTACTGCCTGATTAAAGGCATCTCTGGCTTGATCGAGTTTACCTTGTTGGAGATAACACATTCCCAAATGGTAAGGAGGTTCTGGGGCATTTTTGCTGTATTCTATGGCTTTTTTAAAAGATGCGATCGCTCGCTCACAATCTCGCTGTTGTTCTCGTACTAACCCCAAGTTATAGTGGCCAAATCCTAGTTTGGGATCAAGTTCTAACGATCTTTGCAAATAATCGTTAGCTAACTGTAAATTATTCCCTTCTAACAATGTACCGCCTAAATTAGCAAAAGCTGGAGCAAATTTAGGATCGGCTTGCGTCGCTCGATAAAATGCGTCCGCAGAGGGTTGTAATTGTCCCGTTTGTCGGAATGCTAGCCCTAAATTATAGTGCGCTGCTGCTAATGTCGGATCTAATTGAGTTGCTTGTTTAAAAGCTGCGATCGCATCTTGTACCTTTCCCGCCTGAATTGCCTGTAAGCCTTGGTTTAACCAGTCTATGCCAGTTTTAGCCTTAGATTGTGCCAGTTTTAAGGCGACACAAGGAGAGGGGAAAGAAATGTTAACAACCAGCAAAGTTAAACTTACTAACCCTGCTATGCCATATTTAGAGAATGATAATCCCATTGATTTTGTGACTTGCAACATTTTCAGTTAAATTTACTCCATAAAAAGTTTGTTACAAAAAGTTTTAATTTGCCATGAAAGTTTATGACAATTAACTTTTCTTAAGCTAAATCTTACAACAGGCTACAATTTTTTTAATTTTCAATTAAAGAGAGGATAATAACAAATTAAAGAGGGGGTAAATTTGACTACAAAGAAACATTTTTTATCCCTGATATATACAGCCGAATAATGCGGTTAAGAATAACTTACCGCAAGGGAGGTTTTTATGAACGAAAAAGTAAAATCGGGTTCGCGGAACGTTGCAATTGTCGGGCCTTATTTAAGTGGAAAAACCACTTTACTAGAAAGCTTGTTATTTGTCACAGGGGCAATTTCCCGCAAAGGGAGTGTCAAGGATAGCAATACAGTAGGAGATAGTGCTGCCGAGTCGCGCGATCGCCAGATGAGTGTAGAAGTAAGCGCCGCTAGCACTGAGTATAACGGCATTCGGTTCACTTTTCTTGACTGTCCGGGAAGTATAGAATTTGCCCAAGAAACTTATAATGCCTTAATGGGAGTCGATGCAGCAATTGTCGTTTGCGAACCCATAGGCCAGCGAGTCCTCACCCTTGCCCCTCTATTTAAATTCCTGGACGATTGGGAAATTCCTCACCTCGTCTTTGTCAACAAAATGGATCGGGCAAATATTCACGTCCTGGAAACACTACACGCCCTGAAAGCAGTATCTAGCCGTCCTCTGGTAGCGCATCAATATCCCATCATGAACGGGGAACAACTTACCGGCTTTATCGATATGGTGAGCGAACAGGCATATAAATATCATCCAGGCGCACCTGCTGACCCCATTCCCTTCCCTGAAAGCTTAAAAGAAGAAGAACATACAGCACGGGCAGAAATGCTCGAAGCCATAGCAAATTTTGATGACCACTTACTAGAAGAACTTTTAGAAGACATTGAACCACCCCAAGAGGAAATCCTCAAAGATTTAAAAATGGAATTAGGGGCAGATTTGGTAGTGCCCGTTTTCTTTGGTATAGCAGAACAAGATTATGGTGTTAGACCTTTATTAGAAGCTTTGTTAAGGGAAGCCCCTGAACCAGAAACCACAGCAGAACGTCGTTTAAAAAACATAAAAGGTGATACACCTCTAGCGCAGGTATTAAAAACTTACTACACTCCCCAGGGTGGCAAACTCTCTCTCGTGCGTGTTTGGCGAGGTAAATTAACTGATGGTATTGTCCTTAATGGCATTCGTACTGGTGGAATTTACCGCCTCATGGGACAACAACAGCACTTTGTTAACGAAGCTGATGCTGGTGAAATTGTCGCATTGAACCGTTTAGAAGGAATCAAGACAGGCGATACAATATCCACAGAACAGGATTCGGCAATAAAATTACCCAAAGCTGCACAGTTGGAACCAGTTTATGCTCTGGCCATTACACCAGAAAAGCGCAACGATGAAGTTAAACTCAGCAGTGCCATCAACAAGTTGTTAGAAGAAGACTGTTCACTTGCTTGGGAACAACATGGCGATACTCACGAAGTAATCTTGTGGGGTCAAGGCGAGATTCATTTGCAAGTCACCCTAGACAGACTGCGCCGCAAATATAATCTACCGATGACAACCCACTTACCGCAAGTGCCTTACAAAGAAACCATCCGCAAAACAGTGGCTTCAGTTCATGGGCGCTACAAACATCAAAGCGGTGGTCACGGACAGTTTGGTGATGTTTTTCTCGAAATTAAGCCTTTACCACGCGGTACAGGTTTCAATTTCAATGAAACCATTGTTGGCGGTGTGGTTCCTAAACAGTACATTTCTGGTGTGGAAATGGGCGTGCGGGAATTTCTCACACATGGGCCTTTGGGCTTCCCAATAGTGGATTTGGCGGTAACTCTGACTAATGGTTCATACCACAACGTTGATAGTTCCGAACAAGCCTTTAAGCAAGCTGCGCGATTGGCAATGCAAACGGGGATAGCCCAAGCGGAACCTACCTTGTTAGAACCAATTTTGCGGGTGGAAGTGACAACACCTAGCGAATTTACCTCCAAAGTGTTGCAGTTATTGAGTGGTAGGCGGGGGCAAATTTTAGGCTATGAAGGTAAAAACGATTGGCAAGGCTGGGATAATATCTCTGCATATTTGCCGCAAGCAGAGATGCAAAACTTTATTGTAGAATTGCGATCGCTCACTCT
>JBBSCU010000022.1:0-34177 GCA_038249935.1 Chroococcales cyanobacterium | reverse complement strand
GGGTTTTGCCTACGCAATTTCTTCGAGAACAAAATTATACCAAGTTTTAGATAGTCTCACCTCTGGAAAATGAGCGTAGGCGTAGAGCGGCTTTTTACAGATATTGCTCTTAAAGATGAGAGTAAAGTTACCCTCATAGATTTTCTGTCTTGGAGTTACGATCAAATAGTAAAACGTTGTATCTGATATAGAAAATCATGCTACCTTTTAAGAAAAAAATTGTGACTGATGAAGCCATGCGTCCGGTAGCAGTGTTGATTGATTATCAAGACTGGCAGCAAATTGAGAAGATATTAGAAGCTCATCAATCACAACAAAAACAAGAGTTTAATTTAAACGAGTATGCGGGTGTAATTCAACTAACTCAAGACCCTTTAGAATATCAGCAGCAAATTAGAGATGAATGGAGTTGATACAACCTTATGACTTCACAATCTTCTCACTCTGACAAAATTTTGGTTGTTGATGACTCTCCTGATAACGTGTTTTTGATCAAAACTATTTTGGAGGAAGAAGGTTACACAATTAGCACCGCAGAAAATGGGATTTCGGCCTTGGCAAAACTGAAAGCATCGCCTTGTGATTTGGTTCTGCTGGATTTGATGATGCCAGGTATGGATGGATACGAAGTTACCAACCACATTCGTAAAGAGATGAAATTGCCGCAATACATCCCCATATTGCTGATAACTGCCCACGATGCGCCCAATGTCGCCCACGGTTTAGACTTGGGTGCTGATGATTTTATCCGCAAACCTGTAACAGTAGATGAATTGCTGGCACGAGTGCGATCGCTCCTACGCTTGAAGCATAGTATGGATGAACGTGATGAAATTGCCCGCCAGCGAGAAGATTTTGTCTCCCGTCTCACTCACGATTTACGCACTCCCTTAGTGGCGGCTGATCGGATGTTAATGCTATTTCAGCAAGGTGCGTTGGGAACATTATCTCCGCAAATGCAGGAAGTAATCGCCATCATGTCTCGCAGCAATATCAACCTACTTTCTATGGTCAATACTTTATTGGAAGTTTATCGCTTTGAAGCCGGCAGCAAAACTTTGGTATTGCAACCGATTAATCTGGGACGGTTACTAGAAGAAGTGATTGGAGAATTAGCACCCTTAGCTCAAGAAAAAACACTGTCCCTAAATTTGGATTTTACTGAGGAGTCAAGCACAAACAAAGTAATGGGCGATCGCTTAGAATTACATCGTCTATTCACCAATCTTCTAGGCAATGCGATCAAATTTACCGACTCTGGTTCTGTGAATATTTGTCTTACTTCTGAACGCCAGTTTAATAAAAGTAGCCAATCTCAGTTATCACGGAAATCTAATTCCGTTGACTATATTAGAATTGAAATAGCGGATACCGGTTCAGGTATTCCTCCTGAAGAACAAGCTACCATATTTGAACGATTTCGCCAAGGCAGCCACAAAAGTTCTGGTAGTGGTTTAGGACTGTACCTTGCTCGCCGAATTGTCGAGGCACATCAAGGCATTATTCTACTTAATTCAGAATTGGATAAAGGTAGTGTATTTATTGTACTTTTACCCACAAAAAATGAAAAAATTAGTAACTATGAATTATAAACTTTTTCATTCTGATAAGTTATATTTTTACTAAAATTAATATTTTAAAGTAAATTTTTCAACTAGAAAATCAAATACTAAAATTCGACGACTCAAATATATTGACATAGCACCAGTAACATTAAATAAATAGTTTTTTATTGGACAAAACAATGATTACCACTGAATTACCTAACATTGGCGATATTATCCAGAATCAGCGTGAGTTTTTTCAAAGTGGCAAAACCAAAGATATAACTTTTCGCCTTGAGCAACTTAAAACTCTTAAGCAAGCAATTATTGAATCTCAGCAGTCAATAATCCAGGCATTAAAAGCGGATTTACATAAACCAGAAGTAGAGACTTACATTACAGAAATCGGCGTAACGAAGGAAATTGATTATGCTATAAAACATATCAATACCTGGACTAAGCCCAAAAAAGCAGCCGTTTCCTGGGATTTTTTTTCTTACTCAGCTCGAATTTATCCAGAACCGTTAGGGGTTGTCTTAATTATTGGGCCTTGGAACTATCCATTTAACCTAATTATCTCACCGTTAATAGGTGCGATCGCAGCCGGGAATTGTGCAATTATCAAACCTTCAGAAATTGCTTCTCATACCTCCCATATCATCGCTGAAATTATTGCCAAACATTTTGATCCCGCTTATATTGCAGTGGTTGAAGGAGGTGTGGAAGCAAGTCAAAAACTATTGGCAGAAAAGTTTGACCATATCTTTTTTACTGGTGGTACAGCCGTAGGCAAAATCATTATGGCAGCAGCGGCAAAACATCTTACACCAGTTACTTTAGAATTAGGTGGTAAAAGTCCTTGTATTGTAGATACTGATATTAATCTTGAACACACTTTGAGACGAATTACTTGGGGCAAATTTATTAATGCTGGACAAACTTGTATTGCCCCTGACTATCTTTTAGTTGATAAAAAAATCAAAAAAGATTTAATAGATGGTTTCAAAAAATGCCTAAAAGAATTTTATGGCGATAATCCAGCAAACAGTCCTGATTATGCCAGGATTATTAGTGAAAAACACTTTAACAGATTAGTTAAGTTCCTTGAAGATGGTGAAGTGATCATTGGCGGAGAAACTCAACCTTCAGAGCGTTATATTGCCCCCACAGTGATTAATAATGTCTCTTTGGAAGATTCTATAATGCAGGAAGAAATTTTTGGACCTATTCTACCCATCATTGAATATACTGACATTGCAGAAGCGATCGCCTTGATTAACTCTAGACCTAAACCTTTAGCTTTGTACTTATTTTCTCAAAACAAAAACCTGCAAAAGCGAGTTTTGCAGGAAACTTCATCTGGTGGAGTCTGTATCAACGATACAGTGATGCAGGTTGGTGTATCGTCTTTACCATTTGGTGGGGTGGGAGATAGCGGTACTGGCAATTATCATGGCAAAGCTAGTTTTGACACTTTTTCCCATAACAAAAGTGTCTTGAAAAACTCCTTTTGGCTGGATTTAAAATGGCGATACGCTCCCTATGAGGGCAAATTGCCGCTAATCAAGAAACTTTTGGGTTAAAACTTGTGAGTTAGGAGTTATGAATTTTTAACTCCTAACTCCTAACTATTAAAAGCGCTGCTGTAACGCTCCTCAGCCCAAGGTTCACCACGGCGATGGTAGCCATTACGCTCCCAAAAACCAAGTTCTTCATCAGCTAAAAACTCCAAACCATTGATCCACTTAGCACTTTTCCAAGCGTAGAGGTGGGGTACAACTAGCCGCATGGGACCACCATGTTCAGATGGAAGGGCTTCACTAAAGACTTCAAAGGCAAAGAAGTTTTCTTCTCGGATAAAATCTTCTACAGAAATATTGGTAGTGTAGCCGCCGTAGCAGTGTTCCATAATATGGGCTACCTTGGGGTCTAACTCAATCAGACCCATGAAATTTGTAACTTTTATGCCAGTCCATTTGACATCTAGTTTAGACCAGCGCGTTACACAGTGGAAGTCCGCTGTGAATTCGTGTTGAGGCAACGCCATAAAGTCTGACCAACTAAAGGTAGCAGGTTTTGCCAAACCCCAAACCCGAAACTCCCATTCCTCAGTGCTGACTTGAGGAGTTTCACCGTAAGTTAATACGGGGAAACCTTTAGCTAAGTGTTGACCTGGAGGGACGCGAGCGCCCTCTTCCTTCCCTGGTTTCTGAAAAAATTTTCCTAACATAGTTGGAGAAAAATAAGTTCTCTCAAGATATTTACAAATTTTCGGGCTGAGTTGCCAACAGCATCAGATATTTTACTCTTTATATAATGATTATTACTCATGAATCATAGGTAATGGGTAATGGATGTTCCCAATTACTCACTACCAATTTTTCTCGTTCTAATGAGCTTGTGTAGAGTATCTAGAATTCATAATCCAATCAGGAAAGCTAAATAAAAAGCGTTTATCCAGTAGTGAGATATTTGAACGGTGACTTTGCCAATCAAATCTATCGGTGCTGTTCATGCTTTTCCTGACTGGAAAATTATGATTCTTCTTCCTCTTCTTCAGCAGCTGGATAGACAAATGTAGAACGTCCAGTCAAAATTGACTTGCCCAAAGAGAGAGCTTTCTGAGCTTCGACGACGGCTTTATGCCTCCAGGTGGCTCGACGTTTATCTCGTTTTGATTTGGAAGTTTTCTTCTTAGGAACAGCCATGTCAGCAGATATCGCAATTCTTGACAACCTTCTTATTCTAGGCCATCCACTGAGGTCAAGGACAATAGTTAAGTCAGAAATTAAGTAGAGTTGGGTTAAGACTAGCGCGGGGACATAAGGAGTTCCAAGAGTGATCTTCTTTGCGTTTCTTCATATCAAGTGAGCTAAACCCGTCATTTTGGGGTTGACGGACTACTAGCGGCTGGAACTGGATTAGAGCTATTTTCAAAGAAAAGTAGCGATCGCACAGTTTTGAAGTAAGTTGCCCAATTTTGAGCATCAGGGCGCGATCGCCATTGTGGACGGCTGACTTCTAATGTCAGAACTGGTGCGATCGCTCCATAACTTTGTACGGACACAATTATTGAAACATCTGTAACCAATATATCTTGGTCAAAGCTCCGTTGAGCAGCTGCTCTAGCGGCTGCTTCCGCCCTGCGGAGAACGGTTTCGTAGTTTTCATCGGGCAAGCGGTCAATAGCTAGGTCAACTCTAGCGGTGTAAGCTTGCACAATCTGAGGTGCGATCGCTTCTGTTACAAACCACGCAGGAACGGTAGATATGAGCAAAACTACTAAAGGAACTATCCGGATTCTTCTGGCAATTTGGCTAATAACTGAAAAGGGAGTGATCGATGATGGTAGGTGAGCATAAATCTTGCTCATGACCTTCTATCTCCTTAGTAATGATCTGTTATTGAAATTAGGTGAAAGTATTTTCCGGTCAATTAACGTAATAAAAATTACATTCTAACTTAAGATTCGCTCATAATCACCTAGACTATATAAAACATAGGTTAGCTTTGTTTTTTTAGCAAAGCCAACCACAATTTTAAGACCAGCAAACAATAACTGACAAAGAGCGGGATGGCAAATTACTGGGCGATCGCAATTGGCATCAATCAATATCAGTTATTTCAACCTTTAAGTTGTGCCCAAGCTGATGCTGAGGCACTAGAGGATTTTTTAGTTACAGATGCAGGTTTTGTCCCCAAACACTGTCTATTAATGACAGATACTTCGCCGCCGATTGGGGATCGATCAACTTACCCAACTAAAGAAAATATTTTGCTGCTGCTTGAGGATTTGGCAGCGACAAGTTGGCAACCGGAAGACTATTTGTGGTTATTCTTTAGCGGTTATGGGGTCAACTACAAGGGCAAAGATTATTTAATGCCAACAGATGGCAACCCCGAACTCGTGCAAGAGACTGGCATAGAATTGCGATCGCTAATGCAAAGTCTGCAACTTGCTGACCTAAATATATTGCTACTACTTGATATCAACCGCGCTTTTGGCACCCAAGCGGATGCTCCTGTTGGCGAAGAAACAATAGAACTAGCCCAAGAACTACAACTCGCTACAATTCTTTCTTGCCAACCAGAGCAGTTTTCCCACGAAAGTAGCGAACTAGGTCACGGATTCTTCACAGCAGCTTTGTTAGAGGCTTTGCGTTCTGGTAATGGCAGCAACTTGGCAGATTTAGAAAGCTACCTGAGTCTGCTCATGCCAAAATTATGTCAACACCACTGGCGTCCTGTCCAAAATCCTGCCACAATCATCCCATCAAGGCAGCAAGTAATCTTGCCAATTTTGGCAATGGAAAGCGAGTTTCAAGCAGAATCGGTGATTTATCCCGAAGAATCCTTTGCTGTTACCCTTGCGGCTCCCCCCCTCGACGATTCCCCTAGAACTTCAGGAGATCGGGGCAGATGGGGAGAAGCTACTGTGAACTCCTCGCAACAGGTGAAGGCTCATAAGGTCGAGAAGTCTAAGGATCAACAAGTCCAGAAGTCGGCTACAGATTTAGTTTCCCAGCCAATGCCGGAAACTTCTTTAGGAGTGAATACGAGGGGAAGATTTATCCCCAATTCCTCCCAAGGTTATGTCTCTCGATTGCCATCGAATCAGCCAAGCATCCCTTTTTGGAAACAGTTTATCTTATGGGGCGGAGGCAGCTTGCTGGTAGCAGGTTTAATCGCTGTAGTTTTTCTCCGTAATCAAGAAACTTTTAGAATTAAGCAAATATCAAACATATCACCCAATGCTACTGCTAGCGATCGCCAGGTTATTCAGAATTTACCTAGCGATGTCTACGACGGGCTACGCCTACCCACTCCACCAGTTAGACTCAAAAACCCATCTAGCGCCCAAATAGTCTCTAGTTCGGAGTCGAAAAAGCAGAATCAAGCAGTATTAGACCTAGCGAAAATGTCGCTCAGACAAACTCAAGCTAGCGATTTGAGTATGGCGATCGCTACAGCCCGGAAAATTAAACCCGGTGAACCACTGTACGCACAAGCTCAGGAGAATATTAAGATTTGGAGCCGGATGATTTTAGATTTAGCAGAAGGTCGTGCTAAACAAAGACAGTATGCCAGCGCTATTGCTGCTGCACGGTTGATCACCAAAGATGAAGACCCATACGCCAAAGCCCAAGCAGCAATTAACCTGTGGCGGTTAGAGGGCAAGCAGTATGTCAGCAACAAAACTCTTTTAGATGCAGCTAATGGCTTGATTAAGTCAGGACAGGCATCTACCTACAATCGGGCGATCGAGGTTGCCAAAAAAGTACCAGCAGGTCAACCAGGGTTCGATACAGCCCAAAAATCGATCAATAACTGGAGTGAGAAAATTTTAGATTTAGCCAAGCGTCGCGCCGCCGAAGGAGAACGTAATGCCGCAATTGCGACCGCTACTTTAGTGCCAGAGGAGACAGGCGTTTACCAAGATGCTCAGGATGCTATCCAAAAATGGCAAAAAAAATAGTCAAACATATAGTTAGGAGTTAGGAGTTAGGAGTTTTATTTTTAATTCCTCACTAATCACTCCTCACTCTTCACTTTTCCTTCAGCACTCTGTATTAGCAATACTGCGACACATCTTCGCCACATTCGTCGGCTAGATAGCACAGCGCTCGGAAACGTAAACCAACTACTTCTTCATATAAGGGGTTGAGCTTGCACATCGGCGGAATGTGAAACAGGGTTTTCCCAAATAATTTGATATCTCGTTCAAAGGGACACTGAGACGGGATCAGTTTGCACAAGCGGTGAGCTAATTGGCGATCGCAAACTTGAATGCTATCTACCCGGTGGCGTAGGGGTTGAAGAATATCCCAGTAAGGCTTGGAAACAGAACGGTTTAGCTGGGTTATTTTATGACCACTATTCTCTGTTTGATTGATTGAAACCCAGCTTGTCAGAAAAATCTTCTTTGTGGTATTGTTGAACACCTTCATAGTTAATCCTCTATGTTATTGAGGCTATTCATCTTTTTGATGAATATATACAATGTGGCTAGGAACTTTCCCGGAAGAATCGCGTCATGATTGCGATGTAATGTAATAACTGAATAGCCACTTAAGTCAGAACATAATTCATTACTACGTCAAGTTAATCGCAATTTTCTGGGGATCGGTAGCGTAATATTACGATCTTGTTCATAACTTGACACACGTTAAATTTTAGTAAAGACATCTGTCATCGGGTAGGCTTTAGTGTAGCATTTACAAACCTTAATATAAGCTCTTTCTGCAACTATTTTTGCTAAGTATAAATATTGGTAATACCTTAGTAGGCGTTTTTCCTCTCTGTATTCCCACGTTCCTCACGTCGTTGCGTCCTGTTCATTCCTGGCTGAATGCCGTTGAATGTAGTGATTTTTGATCGAGTAGAATCAATTGCATTTCACAAAATATAGGTTGTCAGTGGCGATTTTAGATTGATATAATCTGAAGCGTTAAAATGAGTTGAACTTATTTATGGGTGTTTCTGTACTCTACAGCGCAATTCCTCCTTGCAGTACGCTGTACACACGCCTTCAAAGTGAAAAGGCACTCAGCATCCTTGTAGTTTCTCTTTTCCCCTATGGTTGCGGCATTTTCCGCTTTTTTGAGATTGAGCCTGAAGAGATTAATGAAATCCTTGAAGATGTTATCGAAACACACCAAGAGACTTTTGGATCTGAGCTAGAAGCAGATCGAGTAATCGCTGAATTGCGGTCTGAGTTAAGGCTTACTCGCCAAGCCTATCCAGGGATTGAAGATAGAACAGCATTACTAGAAAAATCATCTGCTGAGATCGGGGAACGTTTATCGCAGGAGCTATCGAGAAGAAAGGTTGCGAATGCCGATAAGATTGTTGAAAAGCTCATGTTCGGAGATCAAACTCTTGCTCCAACTCTGTTGTCAACAGAGGAATCATTGGGACTTATATCCCGTGAGCTAGTCAGTGAAGGAGCCAGCATTTTTCGACAGATCGATCCTGAAACACTGTTTGCAAGAGATGAAGGTTGGGAAGGATGGTGTCTTGACCACTTAGAGCGGTGGAAAGGTTTGTATCTTTCAGCAGCCGAGAATAATGAGGAGATATTAGTTGGAGTTGCTTGAGGCGATGGCAACCCAACTTGTTTGATCGCTCTGCCGAGTTTAACATTACAATATTTAGGCGATCGCAATCAGTATTTTTTTGTTTCACAAACATCCTTAAGCTGAAAGCACCTTCTGGGCTGTCAGGGTTAGTTCTGCGAATGTTTGAGAAATAATCTGCTGGTTTCCAGTAAACACAGTTTGCTTGTAACTACCATTGTCTAGCAAACACACCGTTACCTTATTTTTTAAGCGGTTGTAAAGGCAGTCCCATTTTTTGAATTTCTAAAAAGAAGCGAACTACCAGTAAAGTGATAATCGCCTCATGTTTGCCATTACCAGGAGGCATTTCTACCAGCACCCCATCCTCAAGTTCATATCGCTTGTCTGTGCCATCATCAAAATTGATGTATTCCTCAAGAGTACTGATTTTTATTGGTGTTTTAGTCATGGCGATCGCCTCCAATAACTATAGGCAAATACTATACCCATAATAAAAAACCCTATCTCACACAAAAGCGCAAAGACCCTGAGAAAAACTCTGCGTCTCTGCGCCTCTGCGTGAAATTCTTATTTTAAGATGCTACCTGAGCAGCAGTCCGAGTCCTGCGTCTTCTGCCATCAGCAACTTTCACAGGCGGCTGATCTGGGATTTGCATCAACAAAGTCACAGATGGCTGACATTGTAGTTCGCGGCGGATGGAACGTTGCAATTCTCGCTCTAAAGTACCTTGCAATCCACCCCAGTCTATATCTGCTGCTTCACCTTCCCCGGCGGCAAATTCTGACCAGCGCACAGTGAGGATTTCTTCAATCCGTTGTTTTACCCAAGTTTGTAACAGCGATCGCTCTACACTTGTAACTACACCTCGGAGATGAATTTCTGGTTTTGCCAACAGTTTACCACTCCAATCAATGGCAGCGGCGATCGTAATAATGCCTTCTGAAGCCATGCGTTGCCGTTCTTGCAGCACATTGGAACTTACCATACCCGAACTGGTAGTATCCACCAATTCGATACCAGATGGCACTTTACCAGCGACGCGAATGGTATCTTCAGTCAGTTCTACAACATCACCATTCTGGATAATGATCATGTTTTCGGCGGGAATGCCCATACTCTGAGCCGTTTCTGCGTGCTTCACCAGCATCCGATGTTCGCCGTGAAATGGCACAAAGAACTTGGGTTGAGTTAAAGCAATCATCAGCTTTTGCTCTTCCTGACAGCCGTGACCGGAGACGTGAATCCCTTTATCCCGACCATAGACCACTTTCGCTCCCTGAATCATCAATTTATCGATGGTGTTGACTACAGCGATCGTATTTCCGGGAATTGGGTTAGCAGAGAATACTACCGTATCTCCTTGGCGGATTTTGATGTGAGGATGTTCTTTGTTGGCAATGCGGGTCATTGCTGCCATCAATTCACCCTGAGAACCTGTAGTTAAAATTAAAACTTTCTCATCAGGTAGATTGCGGACTGCGTGCAATGGTTGCAGCAGATTATCTTCACACTTGATATAACCTAAATTCCGGGCATGAGCAATCAAGTTCAGCATGGAACGCCCCACAATCGTCACTACACGGTTTTGCTTTTTGGCGATATCCAAAATCATGTTGATGCGATGCACACTGGAAGAAAAAGTAGTGACAAATAATCGCCCAGTTGCTTGACTAAATACTCTCTCCAGATTTGGATAAACTGAACGTTCTGAAGGTGTAAATCCAGGTAATTCAGCGTTGGTGGAATCACTCAGTAGGCAAAGAACGCCTTTTTCACCATGTTCTGCTAGGCGTTGCAAGTCAAATTTTTCACCATCCACCGGGGTATGGTCAATTTTGAAATCCCCTGTGTGAATGACTACACCAAGGGGAGTCTGAATGGCAACAGTGAAACTATCAGCGATGGAGTGGGTGTTACGGATATATTCCACTAAAAAGTTTTTGCCAATCCGCACGACATCACGGGGTAGAACAGTTCTGATTTCGGTGCGATCGCGCACTCCGGCTTCTTCTAGTTTACCCTCTAGCATTGCCATTGCTAGTCTCGGCCCATAAATTACGGGGATATCAAATTGCTTGAGATGAAAAGCAATCCCGCCAATATGGTCTTCATGACCATGAGTAACGATCATCCCTTTGATTTTATGGCGATTTTCCCGTAGATAGGTCGTATCTGGTAGAACAATATTTACTCCGTGCATCGCCTCTGTGGGAAAAGCCAATCCTGCATCTAACAGAATAATTTCATCGTCGTATTCAAAAAGACAGGTATTTTTCCCAATTTCATGCAAACCGCCCAAAGGAATAATTTTCAAGGCGGAATTGTTAGCTTCGTTTTTAGCCATTTTCTCCTTAGATTGTTACTTGTGGTTAATTGAGTTGATAGTTAACGAACTTGTATTTAAGACAACATCATCTGTCTATTAAGTCAGTCCTATAGCAATCAAGTTTTAATTGAGAACTTCAATTTTTTATTCAATAAAATGGACTGTATATTGAAGGATTCATAATATATCTATCAGTCCTAGCACAGATTTTTAAATTGCAGCTTATGAACAATTATCGTCATTGTTTACTATGTATCTTTGGCAAGGAGTAGATTACCAGTGCTTAACTAGCTGATGGCTAGATTAAACTAAGTTCTTTCAGAACCGCTTCTAACTTTTGAGTGACTTCTAAATCAGCTTCACATAGCGGCGGGCGAGTTGAACCAACCTCCCAACCTTGAAGTTTCAGTGCTTTTTTCACTGGAATGGGATTTGAAGTGAGAAATAGAGCTTTAAACAACGGAAACAGTTGGAGATGAATGTCGCTTGCTAACTCAATTTTACCTGCATTAAAAGTTTGAATCATCTGCTGTAGTTGGTTTCCTACCAGATGAGAAGCCACACTTACCACACCCTTTGCCCCGATCGCTAACAAGGGCAAAGTCATGTAATCATCACCAGAATAGATGTGGAATTCTTTTGGTGTCAAGCGGCGAATTTCGCTTGCCTGATCTATACTACCAGTGGATTCTTTAATCCCGACAATGTTGCTAACCTCAGCTAACCGGGCAACTGTTTCTGGCTGAAGGTTTTGTCCGGTACGACTAGGGACATTATATAACAACAATGGTAGGTCGGGACAGGCTTGGGCTATGGCCTGAAAGTGCGCTTCCAATCCCGCTTGTGGCGGTTTGTTGTAATAAGGAACAACTTGTAAGGAACCATGTACTCCTATCTTAGACGCTTTTTGGGTGGCTGCGATCGCTTCTTTGGTGGAATTTGAACCACAACCTGCAATTACCTTGGCTTTTCCCGCCACGGATTGCAACACCTCGACAAATAACTGGTATTCTTCATCCCAACTTAGCGTCGGGGATTCTCCTGTTGTGCCGCACATCACCAACGTATCTGTACCGTTGTTAGCTAGATGTACTGCCAGTTCTGCTGCTACATCATAATTTACACTCCCGTCTGCTTTAAAGGGTGTAACCATAGCAGTTAAGACATTGCCAAAATCTCCCACACTTTTTTCACTCCTGATTACCCATGTTTTTGTATCTTGATGGTTTTCTATTGTAATAACCTATCTGCAAATTGCTTTCAATAGTGATTTGCATACTTGCTCTTTTTTAAAAGTCTAAACTTCAAAATAATTAATTTTGACCTTTGATTCCAAACAACAAAAGTCTCCGGCTTTGTTTTTGACTAGCTTGAAACGTATGCTTTAGAAGGTTTTAGTAGATTTTTTTCTACCAACAACTCGGCGATTTGTACTGCATTCAGTGCTGCGCCTTTGCGGATTTGGTCGCCACACAACCATAATTCTAAGCCACATGGATGAGAAATATCCTGACGAATTCTTCCCACTAAAACTTCATCTTTGCCTGTTGCTTCAATTGGCATGGGAAAATGATTAGTTCCCCAATCGTCTACCAATTTTACTCCAGGAGAAGAATTTAAAATTTCTCTGGCTTCCTTTGCACTAAAGGGAGTCTCAAATTCTAAATTAATGGCTTCTGAGTGGGCGCGGAGTACGGGAACCCGTATACAGGTCGCAGTGATTCTAATTTGCTGCGTGCCAAATATTTTTCGGGTTTCGTTGACCATCTTCATCTCTTCTTCACAATAACCCAAATCGTTTAATGGGGAGTTGTGTGGGAATAAATTAAATGCCAAGGGGTAAGGCAATATTTCGGCAACTGGTGGCTGTCCTTGTAGTATAGCGCTTGTTTGGGTTTTGACTTCTGCCATTGCTCTGGCACCGGCACCACTAGCAGATTGGTAGGTTGCGGCGACGATGCGCTGCACTGGTTTAACTTTATGCAATGGCCATACTACCAAAGTCATTAAGATGGTTGTGCAGTTGGGGTTGGCAATAATGCCTTGGTGATTAGCTGCGGCTAATGGATTCACCTCTGGGACTATTAAGGGAACTTGCGGGTTCATCCGAAAGGCACTGGAGTTATCAATTACCACTGCGCCCTTTTTGACGGCAATTGCTGCCCAAGTTTTGGATGTAGAACCACCTGCACTAGCTAGTACTATATCCACATTTTCAAAGGCGCGATCGCTCACTGGTTCTACTGGTATATTTTCTCCTTTAAACCGTAGCGATCGCCCGATACTCCGCGCTGATGCCAATAACTTCAACTCAGCAACCGGAAAATTACGACTTTCTAATAATTCCAGCAACTCTGTGCCAACTGCACCAGTCGCTCCCAAAATAGCTATACGATAGGACTTGGACAAACTTGCTTTCTCCTTTAAGATGTTTAGGTGAAATTTCTTGGAACAATTGACAATTTAGATATATTTAAATGGCGATCGCAATCTTAAAATACATTTTAAATAGTTTTAGATTTTTCTCTAATTTTAGTCGATATATCAATATCTATATATCTATTTGGCTCTTTAATCAAGTTAATTAATGTTGCATTCTACAACAATCACTGTCCAATTTTTTCAATAGAATTAAATATTATTCTAGAATAAACTGCAATTTAGCAGAAAAATGGAGATATCTGCACTTAGGCCTTTCAAAAGCATCTCACCTGTAAGGCAACAAGCTTCTTGGCTGCAAAGTCGCTTAGGAACGCAAATTTAATAACGTGCAATTCTTATTTAACTTGGAATGGTGCGTTACGCTCCGCTAACACACCCTACTTTTGCACTTCATTTAATCCACATTCCTTACCAAGATGATGAATATACTATAATCAAAATGCCTAAAACCAGCACAGCATAGAAATGAGCTATGCGGCTAGGTAACACATCCGCTCTCATACCACAACTTAATAATAGCTAGACTTAAGTACTATAACTTTAACTTGGGAGTACTAACCACTCGCCCAGAACTAGAATATCACGGCGTTAGCCCACTGAATAATTAATTCCTAAGTTTAGAGGAACTGTTTTGCCCAATGCCCTCATTAGCTAAATTGTGATAAAAGTAAAATGTCAAGTCCTTGGACATTGGCAGTAAACTGGATCTTTGCCCCAAGACAACTACTCATCCTTGGATGTCATGAAACCTTGTGGCAACCTTACATTACCTTAAGAGACATCAAGGTTATAAACGCAAACAATAGCGTCTTGTATGTACTCGGAGTATAAAATACCAGAAAACTAGAGACGAAGCATGAAAGTCACCCAGGAAAAACTTCCCGCCAGCCAAATTGGTCTGGAAATAGAGATTGCGCCGGAAACTACCAAGCAAACTTACGAAAAGGTCATTAAAAACTTAGCGAGTACTGCCAATATTCCTGGGTTTCGTAAAGGCAAGGTGCCTCGACCGATATTGCTACAACGGCTGGGTACGACTCGAATCAAAGCAGCAGCGCTGGAAGAACTAATTCAAGATGGGATTGAGAAAGCAGTCAAACAAGAAGCCATCCAGGCAATAGGTCAGCCGCAATTGCGCTCTTCCTATGAGGATTTGATTAATAATTATGAACCTGGAAAACCCCTGACGATTTCGGCAGCTGTGGATGTAGAACCAGAAGTAAATCTAGTCCAGTACACTGATTTACTTTTCCAAGCTGAGGAAGTCAAGTATGACCCAACTCAAGTGGAGAACACCCTAAACAAGGAACGTCAAGAATTAGCGACATTGATTCCTGTGGAAGGACGTGCAGCCCAAATCGGCGATGTTGCCGTAGTCGATTTTAAAGGTGTGTTTTCCAAAGCTGAGGGCGAAGACGAAACAGCCGAATCAGAACCTATTCCTGGAGCTGAAGCAACTGATTTTCAAGTTGAGTTGCAGGAAGATAAGTTTATTCCAGGCTTTATTTCTGGAATAGTGGGGATGAATCCAGGAGAAACCAGAGAAATTGCGGCGCAGTTCCCAGATCCTTATGCTAACGAAGATTTAGCTGGAAAAGCGGCAATTTTCACAGTCACGCTCAAAGAAGTAAAGGAAAAAGAGCTACCGGAATTGAATGACGACTTCGCTCAAGAAATCAGCGACTTTGAAACTTTGGAGGAGTATAGCGCTTCTCTGGTAGAGCAATATCAAAAAGAGGCGGACGAGAAAACAAAAACAAATAAGCAGGAAGCTTTGTTAACAGAACTACTTAAGCACGTAGAAGTTGACCTACCAGCAACATTGATTGAGCAAGAAGTGGATGCAATGCTGACGCAAACAGCAATGCGGCTGTCTCAGCAGGGACTAGATGTGAAAAAGCTGTTTACTCAAGATATTATTCCTCAGTTGCGGGAGCGATCGCGCATTGAGGCAATTGAACGCATCAAACGCTCCTTGTCTTTGCGGGAAGTCGGGAAACGCGAATCTATCGAGGTAACACCAGAAGAAATCGCAGCCAGAGTCACAGAACTATTGCAGCAATACCCGGAGGAACAAGAGGTTGATGAAGATAAACTGCGCTCAATCGTCGGAAACGAACTGTTAAGCGAAAAAATCATCGATTGGCTCTTAGAACACTCCTCAGTTGAACTTGTACCCGAAGGCTCCTTGAGTGCCACAGAGGAAACGGAACTGGCAGAAGCATCGGATGCTGATGCTGATAATGCACCTCTGACAGAGGAAGAAAGCAGTGATACTTCCACAGAAGTCACAGAAGGATAATAAAAAATTCCACAGCCATGAGTTCACCAGTTCTGAGTTAAAGTACTGGTGTGATGGGTAAGCTAAAGGAGATGAGGGAGCAGGAGGAGATGAAAGTTCACGCCCTCTTGACTCTTAACTCCTCATAACTCAGAAATGAAGGCAGAATAATTCAAGAATTAATAAATTTTCAGCAAATAGTGACACCTGTGATCACCTGAGCTTGATACTGTGTTAGACGAGAGGAAATTATATGAGGCATAATGGTTAACACGTAGCTTATAAAAATCCCATTCCTCGAAAAGGCAGTATATGCTGCTGAAACATTTGTCCTAAATTATCGTCAAATTTGCTTGTATGCTTCTATCGCAGTCGGGAAATGACCCCATCAACAACTTAAGTCGAATAAAGATTAAATCCCAGTTGAGCAGCCCTAGCAACATCGTCCCGATGGTGGTAGAACAATCTGGCATGGGAGAAAGGGCTTTCGACATCTACTCCCGCCTGCTGCGAGAGCGGATTGTATTTTTGGGAACGCCAATAGACGATGCTGTAGCCAACTCAATTGTGGCTCAGTTGTTATTCCTAGACGCCGAAGACTCAGAGAAAGACATCCAACTGTATGTTAATTCTCCTGGCGGCTCAGTCTACGCAGGAATGGCAATCTATGATACAATGCAGCAGATTCGCCCTGATGTTGTTACCATTTGTTTTGGATTAGCAGCAAGTATGGGAGCATTTTTGTTAACAGCAGGGGCTGCCGGTAAGCGGATGTCTTTGCCCGACTCCCGGATTATGATTCATCAACCGCTTGGTGGCGCTCAAGGTCAGGCCATTGACATAGAAATTCAAGCCAGAGAAATTCTTTACATTAAAGCTAAGTTGAATCAGTTAATGGCTCACCATACTGGTCAAGCTTTAGAAAGAATTGAAGCAGATACTGAGCGCGACTTTTTCATGTCGGCAGACGAGGCGAAGAACTACGGTTTGATTGATCAGGTCATTTCCAGGCAAAATCTTCCCACAGTAGGCGAAAACGTCACCATTCTGAAATAAGAGGCTGGTATGTCTAAGTACGACTCCCATTTGAAATGTTCATTTTGTGGCAAGTCTCAGGAGCAGGTGCGTAAGTTAATCGCAGGTCCGGGAGTCTACATCTGCGATGAATGCGTCGATTTGTGTAACGAAATATTAGACGAGGAGTTACTCGATACTAGTGGTGCGGCAGCACAACCGGCACCAAGAGCAGAACCACCTCAAAAACGGCGTACTCACTCTTCTAGTATTTCGTTTAATCAAATACCCAAGCCAAGAGAGATTAAAAAGTATCTAGACGAACACGTTATTGGCCAAGACGAAGCGAAGAAAGTTCTGTCAGTAGCTGTTTACAATCACTACAAGCGGCTGGCGGTGATTCAGTCTAAAGCCAGTGGCAAAGCTGGGGCAGATGATGCAATAGAGTTGCAAAAGTCCAATATTTTGTTAATTGGCCCGACTGGTTGCGGCAAAACTCTGTTAGCGCAAACCTTAGCCAAAATCTTGGATGTACCCTTTGCCGTCGCTGATGCTACGACGCTGACGGAAGCGGGGTATGTGGGAGAAGATGTAGAAAATATCTTGCTGCGACTGTTGCAGGTGGCAGATTTGGATATAGAGGAAGCGCAACGGGGAATTATCTACATTGACGAAATTGATAAAATTGCTCGTAAGAGCGAGAATCCCTCGATTACCCGCGATGTTTCTGGCGAAGGCGTGCAGCAAGCTTTGCTAAAAATGTTAGAGGGAACGATCGCCAATGTACCACCCCAAGGAGGGCGCAAACATCCTTATCAAGACTGCATCCAGATTGATACAAGTAATATTTTGTTCGTCTGTGGTGGTGCCTTCGTGGGCTTAGAAAAGATTGTAGATCAGAGAGTTGGCAAAAAAGCAATCGGTTTTGTGCAACCGGGAGAAGGTCAATCGAAGGAGAAACGAGCAGCAGACACTCTCCGCCATCTGGAGCCGGATGATTTAGTCAAATTTGGCATGATTCCAGAATTTATTGGGCGCGTGCCAATGGTAGCAGTAGTAGATCCGCTAGATGAAGAAACACTAATGGCCATTCTCACCCAACCACGCAGCGCCTTAGTGAAGCAGTATCAGAAGCTGCTGAAGATGGATAATGTCCAGTTAGATTTTAAATCAGATGCTTTGCGAGCGATCGCTCAAGAAGCCTACCGCCGTAAAACCGGGGCTAGAGCGTTGCGGGGCATTGTCGAAGAACTGATGCTGGATGTCATGTACGAGTTACCGTCCCGTAAAGATGTGACACGTTGTACAGTAACACGGGAAATGGTCGAGAAGCGATCGACTGCTGAACTGATAATACATCCATCTTCACTACCGAAGCCAGAATCTGCATAATAGTCATTGGTCATTGGTCATTAGTCATTGGTTATTTATCAAAAATTAAAGACTAATAACCACATAACGAGGACAAATGACTAATGACAAAAGACAAAGGACAAAAGACAAATGCCTTATATTAATGTTCGTGGCGTTGAGCATTACTACGATTGGGTGAAAAAGCCATCTGGTTCTTTGGTAAAACCAGTGATGATTTTCATGCACGGTTGGGCTGGTTCGGCTAGGTATTGGCAAAATACGGCTGAGGTCTTATCAGAGCAATTTGATTGTTTACTCTACGATTTGCGGGGATTTGGCCGTTCTCATGGTAAGGCAACTATAGCTCAAGCAAGTGAATCTGTTGCTGAGTCCCAGTCCCTCCAGGAAGAATCAGAGGCAATCAGAGAGTTAACCTATGAATTAGAGGAATATGCTGATGATTTGGCAGCTTTGTTAGATGGGTTGCATCTTCAGCGTGTCTATATTAATGCTCATTCAATGGGTGCCTCTGTTGCAACTTTATTTCTTAACCGCTACCCCGAACGAGTAGAACGAGGAATTTTAACCTGTAGCGGCATTTTTGAGTACGACGAAAAATCCTTTAGTGCCTTTCATAAATTTGGTGGCTATGTCGTAAAATTCCGTCCCAAGTGGTTAGGCAAAATCCCATTTGCTGACCGGATGTTTATGGCCAGATTTTTATATAGTTCAATACCACATTCTGAGCGTCAAGCTTTTTTACAAGATTTTCTCGAAGCAGATTACGATGCAGCTTTAGGGACAATTTTTACTTCCGTTAGTAAGGCTCAATCTGAAGTTATGCCGCTTGAGTTTGCCAAGTTGACAGTGCCAACTCTGCTAGTGGCGGGAGAGTATGACAAAATTATCCCAGCCGAGATGGGGCGTAAAGCAGCTGCATTGAGTGACAAAGTGGAATTTGTGATGATTCGTAATACAGCCCATTTTCCGATGTTGGAAGATGCTCCAACATACCTGCAACGAGTGCAAGAGTTTTTACAGATTACCATACCAGAGCCGGAAGCGAGTTAAGTTATTTTCGGATAGCTTGCACAAATTCGGCAACAGCATCGTACTGGTCAGGATGTGCGATATATTTTAGCAACAAAGCTGGATCTAAATTCGGTAAGAAACCACTACGGTTTACTTCTTCATACTCGCCAGCCTCATTTAAACGAAATATCTTTATTTGCTCAGATTTCCAGAACCAAACTTCAGGTACTTTCTTGGGTTTGAATAACTCCTTGCGGTTAATGGTGCCACTAGTAACAATAACTTCAATAACAATGTCTGGCGTTTCTTTATTGCTGCTAATGCAGTAGGATTCATCTGGTGTGCCAGAAGCATATCCAGGTTCTTCTATAGTAAAACCACCACGACCGTAAAACCGAATGCCTAACTCTCTCATGTAAGCTTCTAGCAAGTAGCCGAGAGTTGTTTTCAGGTACTCATGTTTATCTCCAATGGGCGACATAATTTCTAATATTCCTGACAAATAAGAAAGTCGGACATTGCGGTTGTTCTTTAGCTGTGCCTCAATACCTTTGAATTCCTCCCAAGAAACATCTGCGACGGTTACAAGTTTTTCTTGTATGGGATGGTCTAGAAGTGGGATACTCATATTACCTTTCAATAGTTCCTTTATTGGATGATTGATAAGTGGTAGCTGAATTAAATAAATGTATTTATTCTGTCCTTCAAAATTTCAGAGTATAGCGGATTGCTAGTCAACAAAAAATATACATTTACTTGATTGCTTTCACCAAACGAACTTAGGGTTGCATTTCTACAATCATAATCTTAAGTTATTTGTTAGGTGTGTCCGCCTATGCTATTTTTGCCTTGTCTTAACTACCTTTGGATTAACTCAAACCTAGTTCTCGCTTTAGCAAGTTAATCGAGTTAGTGCCGATATAATTCTCAACTTTAATCAGCTTTGGTGGACGAATAATATCTTCATCAAATGCTTGCACGGCTGCTTGCACTGCGGCAAAACTGGCTTGATCACTTATAATTACCTCAGCTCGCTTAACCATAGCTTGAAGTTTATAAGCATCTTTTGGTTGCGAAGTCATTATCAGTAGTTCATCCCCCCGCAGACCGTGGAGAATGACTTCTGCGGCTCGCGCAATTCCAGAACTGAGGCTAACTATGCCTACACAGTTTTCTTTTGGTAGGGTTTTCAATAGGTTGAGTTCTTTGGTGTAGTCGTAGATATCCAGAGGAATTACTCGCGCGGCTTTAGGAGCTGCGATCGCTTCCACATTACTGATAAAATACCGACTTGTGACTACTGTTGCAGAAGTAGTTTTATCTAGCACAGCTACTAGTTCTTCCATTGCTACCAACTGTACTGGTATTTTTAGAGCTAGTTCTAATTCATACACCATCAACTCACCAGCACCCATGTCATAAGATGGAACTGCAACTAGTACCCTCGCGCTACAACGCAAGCGCCAGTCAATTTCTGCTAAAAATAATTCTCTGGCTTGATTGAGTGAACATTCTTGAGAGAGGAGATTATCAAGTGCTTGCTGGACAACTTGATATGCGTCAGGATGTTGTTTGAGAATTGGTGATTGCAGTCTACTACCGCCCTCATGACCTTGGGGACGAACGTAAATTCCTGAACCGGCCATACTTTCAACAAATCCGTCTTCTTCTAGTTGACGGTAAACTTTACTTATGGTATTACGATGTAAACCAGTTTGCATTGCTAATGCCCGTGTGCTTGGCAATTTGTAAGCAGGGGGATATTGCCGGGAAGCGATCGCAAACCGGATTTGATTAAACAGCTGAGTTGATGCGGGAATTTCGCTGTCTGGCTGAATACGGAATTGAATCATCAGCAAACCTCCTAAATACTAAGTGCTGAGTCCTGGTGGTGAGTTCTAAGTTGTGAGTATTAAGTGTTGCTTTCCTACTCAGCACTTCTAACCCAACACTCCTTTAATAACCAGTTGCATTGCTCACTATCGGTAATTGATAATTTAATCAGAAAAAACCTAGACATACTGGCACAGTTATATCAAATAAACACAAGGCTAATCACATAGCACTGGTAAAAATTATTATGACAGAGCAAGCAATAATTACCACAACGGTTAATCTTTTGCAAGATAATATTCAAGTATCTGCTTACCTAGCAGAGCCAGAAGAACCTGGATCTTACCCAGGAGTCGTGGTATTACAGGAAATTTTTGGTGTCAACGTTCACATTCGAGAAGTTACAGAACGGATTGCCAAACTTGGGTATGTAGCGATGGCACCTGCACTTTTTCAACGTATTGCTCCTGGTTTTGAAACCGGATACACACCCGAAGATATTGAAACTGGCAGAAATTACGCTATGCAAACTCAAGCATCAGAGTTATTGAGCGATATTCAATTAGCAATTGACTACCTCAAAAATCTGTCTCAAGTGACAAAAGATGGTTTTGGCTGTATTGGCTTCTGCTTTGGTGGTCATGTCGCATATCTTGCAGCCACCTTACCAGATATTAAAGCTACGGCTTCCTTCTATGGTGCTGGAGTTACCACTCGCACACCCGGAGGTGGCGCTCCTACTGTTACCCGCACCAGAGAAATAATAAGTACTCTCTATGCCTTCTTTGGTATAGAAGATGCTAGCATCCCATCTGAACAAGTCGATGAGATTGAAGCAGAATTAGAAAAATATAAAATTCCTCATCGTGTGTTTCGCTACGATGGAGCTGACCACGGATTTTTCTGTAATCATCGTGGCAGTTATAATCCTAAAGCTGCTGTCGATGCTTGGGAGCAGGTAAAACAACTCTTTGGTCAACTGAACTGAAGCCTATGCAGCTAAGTTAGTTTTTTGTCATTTGTCATTTGTCATTAGTAAGAACCAAAGACAAACAGCGAAGTCAGAGCGGAGGCTTCGTGCGATCTGTTAGCGACGCAAGAGCGTCGCTTTGTAAGAGAGGCTTCCGACCATCATAACTTCTCCTAAGGGAGACGTTATGCAAACGGGAGACAAATGACAATTTAAACTCCAGTTGCACTATATCAAATAACAATTAATCTTCAAAAGTCATGAATTCCGAATCGAACCTTTCTCAAACAGCCAATTCGTCATTTACGATGGACGATTTTGCCAAAGCACTAGAAAAACACGACTACCAGTTTCAAAAGGGACAGATTGTACGTGGCAAAGTGTTCCAACTTGACCATGATGGAGCCTATGTTGATATTGGTGGCAAGTCGTCAGCTTTTCTCCCCATCGATGAGGCTTCTTTGAGAGCTGTTACCGATTTATCGGAGGTGCTGCCATTGCAAGAAGAAATGGAGTTTTTGATTATCCGAGATCAGGATGCAGAAGGTCAAGTAACTCTTTCTCGAAAGCAGTTAGAAATTCAGCACATCTGGGAACGATTGGCCGAAATGCAGGAAAACACCCAGACTGTGCAAGTACGGGTTATGGGTGTGAATAAAGGTGGTGTCACTGTTGATATTCTTTCTTTGCGGGGATTCATTCCGCGATCGCACCTGGCAGAGCGTGATAATTTAGAAGCACTCAAAGGTCAAAATCTGACCGTGGGTTTTTTGGAAATAAATCGTAACACCAACAAACTCATCCTTTCTCAGCGTTTAGCGACTCGTTCTAGCAACTTCAGTTTATTACAACTAGGTCAACTGGTAGAGGGCAAAGTTACTGGCATCAAACCTTTTGGTGTGTTTGTTGATTTAGGTGGGATGAGCGCTTTGCTTCATATCAAGCAGGTAAGCCAAAAATTCATTGAGTCTTTAGAAAAGGTATTTCAAATTGGTCAGCCAATTAAAGCTGTAATTATTGACTTAGATGAAGGGAAAGGACGGGTTGCTCTTTCTACGAGAATTTTGGAAAACTTCCCTGGCGAACTGCTAGAGAATTTCGATGAAGTGATGGCTTCGGCTGAGGCGCGTGCCAATAGAGCTAATAATAAACCATCTGAATAATTTTGAGGTGGCTTACCATCCCCAAAATATCGTAATCTACCACAGAGCGATCGCATAAATTTACGGGTGAATAACACCCGAAAGTTAATAACTCCTAAGTTGGGTTACTCTCCCCTCACATCAACTTTCGATGTGGGGGATACTTTTTGCAGTATAAAGATAGATAAAGTCTGAATACGGTTAGGTGCATAGTCCTTAAAGATCCCCCTTAGTCCCCCTTAAAAAGGGGGAAATAGAGCCATTCTTAGCCCCCCTTTTTAAGGGGGGTTGGGGGGATCAAGTCTTATCCAAACCGTATTGGATAAAGTCTGACCGAATAAAGGCTTAAGCTCTTTGTTTGAGAGCAACTTCATAGAGAATCGGTGTTAGGTGGTGAAGCAGATCAGGAATTGCATCGGAAAAAGAGATAAAGTCGAATTTAATAAGCAAAATGTCATTCGACTCACTTAAAATACCATTTGACTTACTCATTTCGGTGTTTTCCGCAAGCAAAATAGCATTCGACTTACTCAAAATGCCATTTGACTTACTCATTTTGGTGTTTTCCGTAAGCAAAATGCCATTCGACTTACTCAAAATGCCATTTGACTTACTCATTTCGGTGTTTTCCGCAAGCAAAATGGCATATTGCTATCTAAATATGCCATTTTGCTGACTCATTCCAGTAATTCACATACTCGTGATAACTATCTCTTTGAGATTATTTTATTTATCTTTATCCAAGAGGTTGTTTGAAAAGTGATTGTCTATAATCTTAGGCACTTATTGATCCCCCCTAGCCCCTCTTTTTAAGGGGGAAACCGGAATCAAAGTCCCCCTTTTTAAGGGGGATTTAGGGGGATCTAAAACGTTTTGCTACAAGCGAAATTCTGAGCAATCAGGATAGAGCAAGCGATTTAGGGGGATCTAAAACGTTTTGCTACCAACAAGAAGACTTTTCAAACATCCTCTAATGCTTTCTCGATCGCACGACGGCAAAATTCTGGAGGATCATCCTTATGAGAGGCTACGCCAACGCAGCAAGGATTTTGAACCTATTAACACCACTGATATACAATCAACTGAATTAAAGCTGATGTTCAGGCAATTAAACCCCATCTAAGACTATAAAAGCCTGCGTAGACAGGCTTTACTTGGGTAGTCCCAGACTTTAGTCTGTGGGCACTTTCAGATTTTTGCAACAGATTAAATGACTAATTTCAATCAACATCTTTGATTGTCATCTTCATTGCGTTACCAGCATTCTCAGCTGTGCGCTGAACATTTTTACCAGCATCTTCAGCTGTGCGCTGAATATTTTTACCAGCATCCTCAGTTCCACGCTGAACATTTTTTGTCAAGTCTTTGGCAGCATTTTGGGTATCTTCGGCAGCATTCTGGGTATTACCCTTGATATTTTCAATTCCTCGCTGAGTCCCCTTAACAACACCCTTCCGAACTTCTTCAGCAGAACTGTTGATATCTTCACCCAGGTTCTTCATTCTTTCACCAAGGGGTGTACCTTCTTGGTAATTTTTCATATATTGCTCTCGGCTATCAATTCCCTTTTGCTCAACATTTTTTTGAGCATTTTTTGCTAAAGCATCACCTCTATCATTGGCTGCCTTTTCATCTTTCGCTCTGGGATCTACATCACTAAAGTTATTCATCCCACCAGCAGGAGAAGAGAGAGGAGTATTTTTTGTGGGATCGTATTGTTTGGAATAAGGTGATTGAGCATCAGGCTGTGCTGGTTGTGTTGCTACCCCTGGATCTCCACAAGCTTGTGTCAGAAATATAAATATTCCTGCAAAAAAAACAGTTAAAACTTTCAATGGACGAATGTTTTTCAGCCAAGTCATTGCTTTTTTCATAGTCGTAACTCCTTGCATTTTTGTAACTAAGTTAAACTTCAACCAAGATGGCATCTAGAATTGATTTCCAATCCTAAGCACTAAGACATAATAAGACTTTTATCTGCCTACTGCTGGATTTTTTTGTAATTCAGGTCTGGCATTCGCTTCATCTGCCTTATCTTTCAAAAAGCCGGAAGCTTCTTCAACAGACTCTGTTACAGTGTCAAGACGTTCTTGAACGCGAGTTCCTAAATCTGGTTCATTCTGAATCAAACCATCTGGTTCAGGTTGTTGGAAATCCTTGTCCGTGATAATTGGCAGTTCTGCTTCCTTCTGGACTCGACCTGCTGGTGTCTCAGCACCAGGATAAAGTAGCTTGGATTCTGTATGTGTAGCAATCAACAATTGCGAACTTGGTTCTAAGCTAGCTTGGTCGTCTCCCTGATTGGCTTTTGGGTTTGCTATTTTTGGATCGGTAGACATTCTGTAGTTGGTATACTTGTCTCCACCATTCTTATAAGGATTGTTTGCTCCCCCAGCTTGGACAGCAGGATTTTGTGGATTTGCGCCTTGAGCATTTGCCCCACTACAAGCAGTGCTAACTATCAATAATAGTCCAGCTAAAAAGATAGTTAGTATCTGGCGCAATCTTATTTTTTTCAAGAATACTCTCACAGCATTCATGTAGTCCTCCTTACCAAAACATTTATTAATAAGCTAAAGCTTTGCTGAATCATTGGATTCATCAGCAAGTTATCATGCTTATTTTGGTTGCCTAATCTTTGATAACCTCTATTAAGGATATGAATAATAAAATTAACTTTACCTCTAGCGCAGGCCACATTTTAATTAGTATCGATATAATATTTTTATCTAACTCTAGAGAGATATAAAATAATATAATATAGTTTTCGTAAAAGAACTACATAGACTTGTTTAATACTTCAAAAGCTTTGGATAGGTAGCTGATGAACTTTAATAGTTGAGGCATTCAGTCTTTGTTGCTCTAATCGTTTAATTACTAAATTAATGAAGCAATTTTTACGCTGGATAATTTTGGGGGGAACGCTGTTTTTTTTAGGGAAAGCTCTGAAAGATAATTGGATTGAAGTGACTGCGATCCACATTGATGGGGTAGGATGGGCAATTATAGCGATCGCTACAGGGGTAACTTTACTAGCACATACTTGGGCTGGCTGGATCTGGACTTGGATTCTCCAAGAGTTAAATCAACCTGTATCATCATCGCAGTTCATCCAAGTTTACCTCAAAACGAACATAGCTAAATATTTACCAGGCAATATCTGGCATCACTACGGGCGAATTGTCGCCGCCAAAAATGCCAATATTTCTGCTGGTGCAGCCACCTTAAGCGTTTTGCTTGAACCGCTACTTATGTTAGCAGCTGCTTTAATCATCATTATCCTATGCAGTAGCCAATTTGCGGCAGCCAATACTACCCTTATTCTGCAAATACTACAATTGCTGAGTTTAACTGTAGTCCTTTGTGCGATTCATCCTTGGTTTTTAAACCCGGTTATTCGTTTTTTGTACAGATTGAAAGCAAAAAAGTCTGCTGTCACCACTGAGTCAATTGTTCCCTTCACTCTTAAAAAGTATCCTCTATGGCCTTTGTTTGGAGAAGTGGGCTTTTTGGGACTACGCGCCACCGGGTTTATATTAACTATGTTTGCCCTGGATTCGTTAAATGTGAATCAAATTCCTTTGTTGTTAGGGGCTTTTAGTTGCGCTTGGTTGTTGGGGTTTATCATTCCGGGTGCGCCTGGTGGGTTAGGTGTGTTTGAAGCGACTGCCTATGAACTTTTGCGACACAACTTTCCATCTGCTATTGTATTTAGTGCGATCGCTTTATATCGCCTCATTAGTATCCTCGCCGAAACTGCGGGTGCTACCTTCGCTTGGTTAGACGAACGCCTTGCTAAATCATAAATCAGGCAAAACTCATTTTTGTCTATCTACCTTCATCTGTGAAAACACACGATAATCATCCAGGTTCAACTGCGAATTACTGCTTTGCTCTTCTTCTTTCATCTTAATCAAGTTATATTCTACGTTTTCTGTGTAAATTGCAAACGTGATATTAAAAACTTCCATAAAATTGATTACCCACTTACACTCATCTTCAGGATATTTTTCGTAATAACGAATCAGATGAGCAATCCTAATTTCTAGATGCCTCCGAGAATTTCTACAAATCAAAATAGTCTTTAGCAGTATAATCACCAGTGTTAAAGAGTGTCCTTGGGTAAGCAATATTATAAATAATGACGAAGGTTGTTTGCCATTTTCTGTTGTTAAACAATCAATCACTCGATTACAGGTTCTCAAGAAGAATTCTTTAGTGATAATTTCTTGATTATAATCTTTCTTCCATGAAGATAAATTCTTTACAAACTGCTGCCGCAAACTCTCGACTAATTCTTGATTATCTACAGAAAAAAATAGATATTTCTCTATACTTTTTTTAAATTCTTCAAGAGTTTGCTCTTGAGTTTGCTTAATAAATATATTGGCAATGTTTTCATGACTAAATACACCTTTTTTTAAAACAATTGCTTTTATTAAATGTAGAGCATTATCTCCCAAAATACTGGGATTTTTGTAGCGTGTTGTGCTTGAGGCGGCAGATTGAGAACGAGCAATATACATTGCCAGTTCAAACTTAAACTTGTCTTTTATTTGTCTAGAAAGCCTTCTAGCAGCCTCTTGTTGCTCTATTGGATTATTTTTATTAACAGATTGATCGATTAATAAATAGGAAGTGTAACGATTAGCCCAATGACCTTTAGAGGATACCTCATATTTAGCAGCAAATAATTTTAGCTCTTGGTAGTCTTTGCTGTTGATGAAATTATTTAGCCATTTTTTAGAAATATTTATCGCTGGAAAACTATTGGTTTTTACTGTCAGGTTTTCATTAACAAATAAATTAACTAATTCTTTGATATATTTGTCTTTTCTATTGGTTATCCAATTGTTAATTATTATGTAGATACACCGCTTCAGTGTATTACAGAACTCCTGTTCGTTATCATCTAAAAAAATCCTGTATATCCCAGGTATAGAGTGAGAGTCCTGTGAATCAAGACTGTCTATAAATAAAGTTTTGAATTCCCGTAAAATATCATCTGGCGACAACTTTTTGACAATTTCCCCGAAGAAGCTATAAAGCTCTTCCTGTGCAATTTGCACATTTAGCGGTCTAGATTTAGACGTAATACAATGAGGATATCCCTGACTAATTGATAAACTCTTAGCGGTCATTCCAGTTATCAGGATAAAAATGCTTCCTGTTCATATTATTATCAGCTTAACCTGAGTGAACAGTAGCATCAATCTATTCTTCAGAGATTCAGTAATCTTTTTACACAAAATTGATAAACTCGGACTATAAATAAAGTATTAAATATAAATTGTTTAGTACTTCATTAAATAGTTAAGTGAAATTACTTAGGTTAAAAATTAAATGCCATACATAGAAGAATGGGCGAGTTGATACACATTAAGTACAGCCCGCCCATAGCTTCTATAGGAGTCTTTTAGAATTTTAAATGGGGGTGGAGGGACTTGAACCCACACGACCGTTTAAGGTCAACGGATTTTCATTCTTCCGCAGTTTTCACTGCTACCTGATGATTTTACTAAAGTCAGGTTTTAAGAATTGGACTCTCCCTTTACCCTCGACTTAACGTTAGGGTAGCTCCCGTCGGGTCTCTGCACCTTCCGAATAGTTATGAGTTTTGAATTTACTCAGCACTCAGCACTTTCTTCGGCTTGGCTCAGGATTGCCATGTCTGTCACCAGATTTAGGTTTCCCTGAGTTTGAGAGCTTCCACTTGAGGGATTTCTCCTTCAAGGCTCAGTTATCTAAGTCCGTAGCGTCTACCATTCCGCCACGCCCCCGTTGCTGTTTGACAACTAGCATAACTAGTTATTTTGTGGAGGCAGTAAACACTTCCTTATCTATTCCACCATCAATTGTGTCTTTTGTCCAACTAGATTAAAAATATTTTTTTTCAGATTGATTGTACGATTCTTTTCTAGAGTTGGAAGTCTTCCTTGTTTCCTCGTAATCAATCTGGATAAACATTTCCCTTGTTGTTTGACTAAAGCATCTGTTGGCTAGTCAGCTCATTATCATAGCATAATACTACCTTTCGTCAATCAATCTGGACATAAATGAGGAATTCTAGCGGAGTTATGTTAAAAGCATCATGACTATACTTCGCTGAGTTTGGCTCTTCAGCCTATGATGGAAAACAGATGCTTTAGACAAAAAAGTTATGATTGTCGCCCTGCTGTATCTGATTTTGGCTGGAGCTTACCTTCTAGTAATCCCGATCGCTGTCTTGCTGTACCTAAAGCAGCGTTGGTATGTAGCTAGCTCCATCGAGCGTGTCTTTATGTACTTTTTGGTGTTCTTCTTCTTTCCGGGTTTGTTGGTTCTATCGCCGTTTGTAAATTTTCGACCCCAACGGCGACAAATTGAAGTTTAACGAAATTGGTAGGTCATAACTCTCATGCGACGGATTGACGCTATTGGAATTGGCTTGGGTGTTTTTATTACCGGCGGTTTGGCATACTTCGGATTGCAGCTAGTTGGTTTGGATAATCAAAAAGCTGGTATATGGAGCCAAGTCTTACTAGTTAGTGGGTTAGTTGGCTGGTTAGCCACCTATTTTTTCCGTGCGGCAGGACAAAAAATGACCTACCACCAACAGAGGGAACAGTATGAGCAAAACTTTCTGCAAAAGCGGCTAGAAGAGCTTACTCCCGAAGAGCTAGCACGAATTCAAGCTGAAATAGAACAAGAAGAGCAATCTCAGGTGTAAAGTTATCATTGGTCAGTTGTCCTTTGTCTAGTTATGAATGACCAATGACAACTGACTATTGACCAATGATTTTTGATACATTGACTAAAATGACTGCTATTTCTGATTGCTTTGAAACTCTTGGGCGCGATCGCCAGTGTGCTCTAATTCCGTTTATCACTGCTGGCGATCCAAATTTAGAAACCACAGCAAAAGCTTTGCAGGTTCTAGATCGTAGTGGAGCCGACATTATAGAACTGGGCATACCATACTCCGATCCTCTGGCGGATGGGCCAGTAATTCAAGCTGCTGCTACCCGCGCCCTGCAAAGGGGAACGAAATTAGAGCAGGTGTTGGAAATGGTGCAAGCAACTAGTCCCAAATTGCGATCGCCCATTATCTTATTTACCTACTACAACCCAATTTTGCACCGTGGCATTGAAAAATTTCTCTCTTCAATTGCTGCGGCTGGGGTAGCGGGATTGGTAGTACCAGATTTGCCCTTGGAAGAAGCCGCCGGGTTGCTTGAACCAGCTAAGAAGATGGGAATTGATGTAACTTTGTTGGTTGCTCCCACCAGTTCCGCCGAACGAATAAAAGCGATCGCAACCTCCTCCCAAGGATTTATTTATTTAGTTAGTGTCACAGGGGTTACAGGGATGCGATCGCAACTGGAAGTCCGAGTGTCAGATTTACTTAAACAAATTCGTGGTGTTACTGATAAACCCATTGGTGTAGGCTTTGGCATCTCCGAAGTTGCACAAGCGCGTCAGGTCAGGGAATGGGGCGCAGATGCCGTGATCGTGGGCAGCGCTTTTGTGAAAAGGTTAGCCCAAGGTACACCAGAGCAAGGACTAAATGCGATCGCCGAATTTTGCCAAAGTCTCAAGGCAGCCATCAATACCAACAACACCAGCACAAATACTCCTCTTGATTAAACAGAGAAAGTAGATTAAAAAAGTATAACAGTGTAGTTTTTTATCCTTGCTTAGTAGACAATTTGACCATTATAGTCTTGAATATTAACATCAGATATCAGGATGTAAAAAAACTAGCTAATCCGGTCGCTTATATTTTGAGTATTATGTGAAGTCAAGTAGGCATAAATTATGAGTGTGAGTGTGAGAGTTAGTCAGTCACAAATCGTTATAGTTACGTCGCAATTGAGGAACAAAGGCGATGAGTGAGAGTATGGCATTTATCGGCGGGGTTGCTGTAGCTGGGCTGGCGGCTCTCGTATTGCTCAAAGGAACCAATACCCCCCTACAATCTAACTTCGCTGTGGCTCCGCAAATGCCGGGGACTGTAGTAGCGCCGGGAGTACAGCCACAAATGTATTCTCCTTACAACCCTTATGGGCAACCAATGTATCCCGGCCAGGTTCAGCCACCAGTTCCTCCCAATACCGACCAGCGCCTAGAGATGGAGAAGTTCAACACCCAAATGCAACTGGAGCGTCTAAAAAGCGACAATGAACAGCTCAAGGAACAGTTGAAGTTGCAAAATCAGCAACTTCAAAGCCAAGTCCAAAATTTCAATACTCAGCAGCAGTGGCTATCAGCCCAGCAGAACAACCAACAAAAAGCAGCAGCATTTCAGCCGCAAAATCCTTCTTGGTGGTCTTCACCCATGCTTTGGGCTGTGGGAGGTGCAACTCTGACTATTGGTGGTGGTGTTGTCGTCGCTGGGGTATTGGCTTTGTTCTCGCCACGGCAGCGTCCAGCCCGTACTGTACAAGTGATTCATCCTTATCAAGGAAATACGCCGCCCTTAATTCCAGTCCGTCGCGCTGAGTTTTTACCCGCTTCGCGGATGGAAGCAAGACGAGTTGAAGCCCAAGAATACGACGAAATGCAATAATAGGGAAAATAAAACCACAGATAAACACCGATTTAAAATCTCGTTTCCAGGTTCTACTTGGAAATTTTTTCATTGGGCTGCTGCCGTGAATTCAGCAAGCGGAGTCTCCTTGTAGACATTTCCAGCCAGAGGTTAGAAATGAGGTAAACAGTGTTTACTAATAACTGTTAAAAGCCGCCTTTTGGACTCTCTGTAGTGGTAGGTTGGTTGGTGTCGGGAAGTTTCTGTTGGGTATTTTTCTCATTACCTTGAGTGTCTACTTTAGGCAGTGCCTGTTTTGCCAGATTTTCGGCTGCTTGTTTAAATAATGGTTCTATTCTGTTTCGCCAATATTTAGTATTAGGCAACTTTTCTGGATGGTTTTTATAATCTAAAACTTTATCCCATTTACCATCATCTATTGCTTTATTGATCTCATTAGATAATGCTTCCGCTTTCGCCCAATCTTCTTGCCACTGGGCGATTACTTTGCCCGTCTCTTGGATACTAGAAGCAGCATTTTCTGGAATCGATCTCAAAAGTGCGATCGCTCCAATTATATCCCCTGAATCATACTTCTGCCTTGCTTGTTCTATAATATTGGCACTGTTATCATTAGGCTGCGATCGCTCTAATTTCCCAGCATCGGAATTTTCTGGTAATGGAGTTGCGACATTTATAGATTTTGGCTTTGGCTTAGGAATCGGTCGAGTCGCAATCAGGGTGCTATCATCTACAATCTTAGTTGCAATGCCTTTTTCGCGTAGGCAAGAAGCCCATTGATCTTTATTGGCTATTACATCCGAGTGTGCCCAAGCCAAACGTTTAGAGTTAAGTTTAACTTCTATCCAACCTCGTTTTGTCCGCTTGCCTGTTACCTCAAAATTGGTATTATCAACAACAGTTTGCAAAATATTATCAGAATTTATCGAACTAGGTTCAGAACGGATATTAGAATTTCCGACGACAACAGCCGAACATTTGTTTGCTAAGGCGGTATCGTTACCTGTAATATTAAGAGCTAAATTTTTCACATTTGGATATACATTTGCTACCAAGGCAGCCGTACCACCTGCCAATAATATGCCAATTAATATCGGCCATGGGTCGGATTTACTAGAGTCTTTACGGACAGGTTTGACAGGATTTACTGGTGCAACTGCAACCGTTTGCAGCCGAGATACTTGAGGCTGGGATTTGGCGGATTCTTGAGGTTTGGAAAGTGCAGGTACAGGATTAATTGCGTCTTTACACGCTTGCAGTGCTTCCGTGGCGTTTTGGTAGCGGTCTTTGAAGTGATAATGTACCATCTTGGACAACACTGCCGCCAGTTGGTAGTTTACGGTTACTGAATGCTGCCAGATGATTTCGCCCGTTTCCGGGTCTTCTTGCAATTCTGTTGCCGAGAGTCCAGTTAGTGCTTGAATGGCGATGATGCCGAGGGAATAAATGTCACTATTGGGGCGGGGTTTACCTTGCCCTTGTTCTGTGGGCATATAGCCAGGAGTGCCAATAACTACTGTGGCAGAGGGTTGTCCGCCAACTGTTACCATCTGTGTACGCAGTTGCTTCACTGCCCCAAAGTCCACTAAAACTAACTTATTATCTGAGGCGCGACGGATGATATTATCCGGTTTGATGTCACGGTGAATCACACCTTGGCGATGAACAAATTCGAGAATTTCTAGAACTTCCTGCAATAGTTGAATTACTTGGCTTTCACTCCAGCGCTTACCAGGTATAAGTTCTTCAGCTAGGGTATGTCCTTCAATATATTCTTGTACTAAATAAAATTCTTGGTTTTCGTCAAAGTACGCTAGCAGCCTGGGTATTTGGTCATGGTTGCCCAGTTTTTCTAAGGTTTCGGCTTCGCTGTTAAACAGGCGTTTAGCAGTATCAAAAACTCTGGGGTCAGTTCCGGGTTTGAGGTGCTTGACAACGCAGATGGGATTGCCTGGCCGCCTAGTATCTTGGGCAATGTAGGTTTGACCAAATCCTCCCATTGCGAGGACTCGAATTACTTGGTAACGATGGTCTAGTAGTTTGCCTATCATATTTCCTCCCCAGAGTTATTACCTAATTTTCCAGCTGGTAATAAATATCTCCAAATTTTCTTCAATGAAATCCGCTATCTTGAGAAAAGATTTAGATTAAAAACGCAGCTTTTTAATAAACACAGACTATTTATTTTTCTTTTAGTGTCCCTGTTTACTACCAATGCCACCTAAAATAACTAACTCAGTTGCATGGCAGCAGGCTGAAATCCTCATGCAACCCGCTTTCATTCGCGTTATCGATAATATCCGCAAGTTGCTTGATGAATCTTCCTGGACGGGAACTTACCACGATGTATTAATTTGGCCGCCTAGCACCACTGATGAAATCAAAGCATTGGTAACTGAGTTGTTGCAAGCAATGGAAACTGCAACACCCGAAGAAGCAGATGAAATCAGAGAGACTCTGGCTCGTCTGCCGATGCCCCATCCAGGATATCATCTACGTTTGGAGCGTCAACAGCAACAAGCAAGTATCGATTTGTGGGAGTTGTGTTATCAAGTGTGCTTTCTTGAATACAGTCCAGAGAAGGAAGCTGCTGATATCGATACTAGTTTAATTGATGAACTGGATGAAGT
>JBBSCU010000021.1:0-34327 GCA_038249935.1 Chroococcales cyanobacterium | reverse complement strand
TTGGCTGCTGGTTGGCTACTGACACTCGGATTCATGTTTTTAACGCTATCAGCAACATCGCTATTTGAAAAATTTGCTACACGTAAAGCCATCATATTACCCATAGATGAGTATGATTTTCCTGCACTCAATACTACTTATAAACATGATAATGCTGCTGTTGATGGTCTAATTTTTGGTGTGCCAACTTTAACACTGGGAACATGGTTAGCATTGGGATTATACCGTCAAAGTCGGCAGGAAAAAAAGGCGCTTAATCAACAAGTTAGCGATCGCCTCCAATCGGTTTTTTATGAGATGCTACAAGAAAATCATGGGCGTGTAACTGTTTTGGGCTTTGCAATGCAGTCACAACTACCCGCAGCTAATGCCAGACAATTTTTAGATGAAAAAGCTAAAGAATTCAATGCAAACTTTAAGGTGAACGAAGAAGGGGCTATATCATATCATTTTGATGTCTAATTGATATCCAATGTCCCGTTAAATTTCACACCAACTTATGGCTAAGTCTAATGACGCAGATTTTTTTGAGCATAGCTGCCGTTTTAGGCGGTTTGTCAGTGGCTGCTGGTGCTTTTGCTTCCCATGCATTGCGAGAAAAAATTAGTGAGCGGTCGCTAGAAATTTTTGAGACTGGCGCTCGTTACCAAATGTATCATGCTCTAGCACTTTTTCTTGTAGCATTACTAATTAGTCGCACCGAATTTCCTCAACCCACCCTTGTAATAAGTGGATGGCTTTTCATCATTGGCATTGCTATTTTCTCAGGTAGCTTATACGCCCTTAGCTTAACTGGTATTAAATCCTTAGGAGCGATAGCACCACTAGGCGGTGTAGCTTTTTTAGCCGGTTGGGGTGCTTTAGCTTTTGCCGCTTGGAATCTAAAGTTGTAAAAAAAGTTAGGAATTAAGAGTTAGAAGTAAATGAATTAAAACTCCTAATTCTTATCTCCATTTGTTGAAGCCCAATTCCCTCCTTTTGACATCGTAATTTATATGAATAGACCACAGTGGGCATTATGATGTCCACACTATAAGCTTTTATGAAACCCGCGCGGGCGGTTTTTTTGTGTGCAAGATGAACCATTATTTATAATAGCCAGGCATCTTTTCCAAAGTGGGACGCACCCAATATTTTTGAACAAACAGAATTTCCAAATTCATAAAATTTATTACCGTAATATTACAGAAGCCACAAATATAAAAAACCAATAGACTTGTTACTAAATAACATCTAAGAAATTTTACATCTCTAATATCATTCAAACCCATGAAACGACGCAACTTACTTTGGTATTCGCTCTTGTTTACAGCTGGCTGTACAACAGGAGTAAATTCTACTAATAATAGCTCAGATAAAATGGCAATAACTGCACCAAAAAATCTAAAATTTGCAGTTACAGATGTCGTTGGTATGAAAGATTTACAACGAGATTATGGGCTTTTTCGTACCACATTAGAAGAGATATTAGAGACAAAAATTGAGTTTTTTCCTGTAGAAAATCCTACAGCAGCAGCACCAGCACTGTTATCGAGAAAGGTGGATATTGTATTTGCAGGGCCTTCAGAATACTTGATTTTGAATTCTAGGGCAAAAGCTATTCCGATAATTGCCATTGAGCGCAGCAACTACCATTCTATTATGGTAGTTCGTGCGGATAGCAAAATTAAATTATTAGCTCAATTGAAAGGCAAAACAATTGCCATGCGGAAAGTTGGTTCAACCTCTGGACATCTTGCTCCCACGAAGTTATTAATGGATGCTGGATTAGATCCCAAAACTGACTTCAAAACTGTCATGTTAGATGATAAAGGAGTACAAGCTTTAAAAAAAGGTGAGGTAGATGCCTGGGCGACTGCATCTGATAGATACAAAAGTATTTTGGAATCTGAAGGCTTACTTGAGAAAGATTTTTCTGTAATATTTACAGGGCCTTTACTACCTAGTGATGTATTTGTTGCTAGTAATCAGTTGCCAGCTAGTTTTATAGAAGATATGCGATCGCGTATGATTAAGAATCAAGATAAACTAATTCAAAGTTTGCTGACTGCTAAAGCACTTAAAAGATATAAAGGAAGTAAATTAATTCCGGCAAATGATGCTGATTATAATATGATTCGTGAAGTTTATCAAAAAATCGGGCAAGGAAATTTCTTATAATAATATCGCCGATAAATGAATGATAGCTTCTACAAAACGCTATTTTAAAAAAAGTTTTATCTTACTTAGTCACTTAACTGATAACTGGAACATTGCTAAAAAGATTAGTTATGGCTATGCTGTGGCAGTTAGCATTGCTTTTATAGGCACAACAAGTGGTTTGCTAATTGCATACCGTTATGAAACACTTGCCCAGCAACAGTTAAATTTATCTTATCAACAACAATCTCTCTTAAAAAATTTAGAAACTAAAATAACTAGAGTCAGACTACATCCGCAAAGATTAGTTACTGTTTTGGAAAATTCTATTTGGTTAGAATTTGAAAAAAATAGATTTCTAGATGAAATAAGTCAAGTTAATCAACAGTTATCTAAACTAGAAACTTTTATACATACCCATACCTATGATTCGACAATCAATAATACAGATTTGTTGCAATTATCGAATAGTTATAAAAAAAATACAAAAATCTATATTCAGACAGTAAAAGATTTTTGGCAGCAGATTGAACAAGATAAATTGTCAATAAAAGAAGCCAAGGCTGACCAAGAAGAGCTACTTACATTTTTCAAAAAAGAAGTTAATCTCTCTGTTGAATTCGAGAAACTTTCAGATGAATTAATTCGGATTATTGGATATGCTGAAATTCAAGAAAAGCAAGCAAATGCTAATTTTGATAATGCCCAAAAATTGCGAATTCAAATTATTATTGTAAGTATGCTGTTATCAGCTGCGATCGCAGCTATACTATCACTATATACTAGTAGGTTAATTGCCCGTCCCCTACAAATAGTTACTGACGTTGCCAGAAAAATCACGCAAGAATCAAATTTTCAACTTAGAGTTCATGTCACAAGCAACGATGAAATAGGAACATTAGCTACTTCCTTAAATCAATTAGTGGAATGGGTGGGAGATTATACCCAAGAACTAAAGCTAGCTCGCCAAAGTTTAGAGCAACGTGTAGAAGAACGAACCCAAGAACTAGAACTAGCTCGCCAAAGTTTAGAGCAACGCGTAGAAGAACGAACCGAAGAACTTCAAAAAACCCTGCAAGACTTAAAAGAAGCTCAAGGGCAATTAATCCAAACAGAAAAAATGTCTTCTCTTGGGCAGATGATAGCAGGTATAGCTCATGAAATTAATAATCCTGTTAATTTTATTTATGGTAATATCCAGTGTGTCAATGACTATACTCAAGACTTATTTAGTTTAGTGAGTTTATATCAACAAGAATACCCAGATTCAATTTTATTAATTGAAGAAAAAATCGAAGAAATCGATTTACATTTTATTAATGAAGATTTGCCACGTTTGCTTTCTTCTATGAAAACTGGTGCTGAACGCATCCGTGAAATTGTGTTATCTTTGCGGAACTTTTCCCGACTAGATGAAGCTGATATAAAGGAGGTAGATATTCATGAAGGAATTGATAATACTCTGTTAATTCTCAATCACAGACTTCAACCAGAAATTGAAGTAATTAAAAAATATGGTAATTTACCTTTAGTTGAGTGTTATCCAGCAAAACTCAACCAAGTATTTATGAATATTCTGAGTAATGCAATAGATGCTTTGCTAGACCAAAAAGCTGATTCAACTAAAAGTCAACAAATTATTATAACTACATTAAATGTAGATGATATTTACATCCAAGTAGGAATCAGAGATAACGGTTTAGGAATTCCACCAGAGATTAAAAATAAACTATTTGATCCTTTTTTCACAACTAAGCCAGTCGGTAAAGGTACTGGGTTAGGTTTAAGTGTTTGTTATCAGATAATTGATAAACACAAAGGTAAAATAGAAGTGATCTCAGAATTTCAACAAGGGACAGAGTTTATCATTAAATTACCTATTAAAACGCAAACAGATTAGTATCGTTACTCTATGACAACGCAGAATTAAAAATTACTGGACTTATAATTTTAAAAACCTTACTTATAGTTATCAAGAACTAGATGAAGTTAAACGACAAGCATTTAGAGAAGAGATAGCAGCGATACGTTGTCTTTGCGTTAGTCTTCGTCGAAATGAGACTCTACATCCATACGATCATGCAAAACACGAATAATATCGATATGTTCATCGGTTTCCTGATAAAAGATCAAATGTCGTCCGATGTACTACTTCCGATATCCTGGGCGAATATCATTACAAGTTCGTCCCCTGTGTGGCTCTCGTGCTAAGAGATGAAAGCAATCGTCCAACATAGCAAGATAACGGTTTCTCTGCTCAGTACCCCATGTTTTTTGGGTGTAGCGACCGATTGATAGTAAGTCCTGCTTGGCTAATTGAGTAAGGCGAAAGGCAAGGTTATTCACGGTCAAGTTCTGCCAGCAGCCCTGATAGAGAATAGTCAGCAAATCCGCTGTTCTCCCCTTCTGTTAATGCCCGTTGCAAAGCGGCAAGCTTTATTTCTCGTTCTTCTAAAAGGCGTAGTCCAGCTCGAATCGCTTCACTGGCACTATTGAAACGACCGCTTTCAATCTGATTGGCGATAAACGCTTCAAAATGCTCACCCAAGGTAACACTTGTATTTTTTTGCATACAATTTCCTCCTGTGTAATACCAATATATAATATTTTTTGGTATTACTCCAGCGTAAACTTCAACCTAAAAAGAGTAAGTATTTCACTTTCCAATATTATCGGGCGTACTTCTTAACCCTAAGGGTAGTAATCAAGATGTAATGATGGAGAAGAGGTCAATAGGGCAGCATTCGCTAACGAGAATAGCGCAAATTTATCAAAAAATCAGCTAATTCTCAGTAAAAAAGCTTATTCTATAAAACTATTGGAAACAAATACTTTAATCATGTGCCGTTTACTTGCCTACCTCGGTTCGCCTATTTCTCTGGAACATCTTCTGTATAAACCAGAACATTCGTTGATAGTCCAGAGTTATCAACCCCGCGAAATGACCTCTGGGGTAGTAAATGCAGATGGCTTTGGTGTGGGTTGGTATCATAGCCAAAAAGATACTGACCCTTTTATCTACAAAAATACCCTGCCTATTTGGAATGATATAAACCTACCCAATCTCAGCCGTTACGTTGAATCAAAGTGTGTACTTGCTTATGTCCGCAGTGCTACATCAGGACAAGCGCTAGATTTTGCTAATTGTCAGCCGTTTAACCATCAACAACAGCTATTTATTCACAATGGACGAATCGAAAATTTCCGTAAAACATTATACAGAGAAATCCGCAGCATTTTAACTGAAGATTTTTACGAAAAAATTAATGGCAGTACTGACTCCGAACATATTTTTGCATTGTTACTTTCACAATATCAAATTAGCAAACATCAACCTCCAGAGTATGCTTTACGCAACACATTATTAACGCTTTTAGAGATGGCAAAACGCTATCAAGTAGAAGCCTCAGTCAATGCAATCTTTAGTGACGGACATCGCCTGATAGCCTCTCGTTTTGCTACCACTTCACCGCCTCCATCTCTTTACTGGATACGAGACGATCCGACTTTCCCAAAATCTGTAATAATTGCATCCGAACCTTTGTTTATAGGTAATTGGATTACTTGCCCAGAAAATAGCATCATTAGTGTGGGAGCAAATTTTGATATCCAAATTGAGCAAATATAGTGTGAAGGAGTCTATTTTTCAGGACTTCTATGAATGTCGCCGGAAAACTTTTGCACTGTTCCAGAATATGGACGAAGCCACATTCTGTAGTCAGCCTCATCCTGACTTTAGCCCTGTTGGTTGGCACTTGGGGCATATTGCCTATATCGAGTCTTTATGGCTGCTAGAACGCTGTGCAGGTAGTCCTTGTTTATTCCCGCAATACAGTAAGCTGTTTGCAGCTGATGGTTTACCCAAATCAGAGCGTGTTAAATTACCAAACCTAGCGGAAATCCGTTATTACCTGGACACAGTTAGAGAAAAAGTTCTCGAATACCTAGAAGTGGTTGATATTGAGCAGCAAGAACGTCTCTGGCGTTTTTTGATTCAGCACGAAAGCCAGCACTGCGAAATTAGTAGCTTTGTGTTGGAATTGGTGAAAAGTCAAGAGTCAAGGGGAGCGAGTCATGTGCGTATTTTGTCCCCGTTGAGGAGCCACCCCTATGTGGAGGTTCCCTCCGTTGAAGGGAGTGGCGTTGAACTCGCTCTCAAGAGTCAAGAGTGCCGAATTCTCCCTCTGGAAATGATTAAAATCCCAGCAGGTGAATTTGAGCAGGGGAGCGACTCAATTAAGGCACTAGATAACGAGCGCTTTGCCCATAGAGTATATTTAAATACATACTTGATTGATCGTTACCCCGTGACTTGTGAACAGTATCGCGTATTTATGGAGGCGGGAGGCTACCAAAATTCTCGTTGGTGGTCACAATCTGGGTGGCAATGGTTACAAACGGAGTCAGTGACACAACCACTTTACTGGTGCGACGATGCCTACGGTGGCAAGCTACGCAATTGGGATAATCACCCAGTTTGCGGTGTTAGTTGGTATGAGGCCGAAGCATACTCGCGGTTTGTGGGTAAGCGGCTACCCACAGAAGCCGAGTGGGAAAAAGCAGTCAGTTGGGACGCACAAGTTAATCGTCATCGCACCTATCCTTGGGGAGATCAAGAATTAACCACTCAACGTTGTAATTGCGATCGCTTAATTGGCAGAACAACGCCAGTGAATGCCTACCCTGCGGGGCAAAGTGCCTATGGTTTACATGATACTCTCGGCAATGTCTGGGAGTGGACGGCTTCCTGGTTTAAAGGGTACAACGGGTTCCAAAGTTACCCTTACACAGGTTACTCACAAGTTTATTTTGGCGACAAACACCGCGTTTTAAAAGGCGGTAGTTGGGCAACTCCTCCTTGGATACTGCGTTCTAGTTTTCGCAATTGGTATCATCCTGGTGTGCGCCAGATTTTTGCAGGGTTTCGCTGTGCAGCTGATTAAATAACGGGTTAGTAATAGCACTTAGGTGCTTACTTGCTGTCATTTTAATGCAATAATTCCTAAAAATAGCTTTAAAGCTTGAGTAATATGACTCAGGCATGATTTTATTAGCTATGGCTATGTGTTTCACTGATTGGGGTAAAGGTCTGCTATCAAAGGTAATCTATTACGCCAACAATACGGAGGTTAAATGTCGATATCTAAAACTGTTAACAGCAATGTTACTTCTCAAAACAGTATTGAAAAACGCTTGCAGATACAGCGTTTGGTAAAAGCAACCCAAGTAGTTACACTTAGCGCCGGGAGTGATGTGATTAAGGGATTAACTCAAACACCTAAATCTTTACCCCCGCATTACTTCTATAATGACCGTGGTTCTGAGCTATTTGAGCAAATTTGTGATTTACCAGAATATTATCTCACACGCACAGAGACAAATATTTTACAGCAGTGTGCTGACGAAATTGCCAAGATAACTGGCGCTTGTGAATTGGTAGAACTTGGCAGTGGCAGTTCTACCAAAACACGCATTTTACTAGATGCATATCAGCAACGAGGCTATCCCCTGCACTACTTACCAATTGATGTGTCTACAGGCATATTGGAAAGTAGTGCCAAGCAGTTACTAGGAGATTACCCCTCACTACAAGTTTATGCACTGGCGGGAACCTATGAATTAGCCCTTGCACAACTCCTACCAAGGCAATTACCCAGTCGGATGATTTGTTTTATTGGTAGCACTTTAGGTAATCTTACACCTGGGGAGTGTGATATTTTATTTAGTGAAATTACAGAAGCCCTGCAAGTGGGTGAGTATTTCTTGTTGGGAATAGATTTACGAAAGCCGAAACAGATTTTGGAACCAGCTTATAACGACAGTCAGGGAGTGACAGCAGCATTTAACATGAATATGCTGGAACATTTAAATCAGCAGTTTGAGGGGAATTTTGACACCACGCAGTTTGAACACTGGGCGTTTTACAATGAAAGTGAGCATCAAATAGAGATGCATCTACGCAGTTTGCGATCGCAAATTGTCGAATTATGCGCTCTTAACCTCAAAGTTAATTTTGCACTAGGTGAAACCATCCTCACCGAAATTTCTCGCAAGTTTGACCTCAATGCTATTAAGCAGCAACTCACCGCACAAGGTTTATTACCTCTTCATGTGTGGACAGATCCAAATCAGTGGTTTGGTTTATTGCTCTGTCAGTTGCAAGCATAAAGCAAGCAAGTTAGAGTATGCCTCATATATAGATGAGATTTGTCCTATCCAACAAGAGAGATTTTAATTGTTCTCTCTTGTTAGGGCAGTATTTTCACTAGGCAAAGTTGCTTATCGTGTATATAATATATTAATGCAACTCCCGATCAGTCAAAACGATTGAACTAAATTTTTAGCCGCTGATTATTGCTGCATCGAAGTTGTAGGAAAAATTCTGCCGAATATAGGAACCCGTACCTTAAGCTTAGTTGCAGTTATATTGGCATTAGCAGCAGAAGAATTATTAGCTGCATCAGCGAGGATAGGTGGTTTGTTATTAGTAGAATCGGCAAAATCACTCAATTGGATAGCTGAAGGTGAGTTTGAAGATGTGGAACTAACATTATTAGTATTTTGACTGTTGGATTGGTCAGGAGTTTGAGCTTGAGATGGAGTAACCATGAAAATCGAACTCGTTCCTAATACTAGTATTAGCAGATTACAAATATATTGTTGCATGGTGATTATTCAAATTGGTTAATAAAGATTCAAAGCTTCAAGAAGTTGTGTTGATTTGCAGTTTAAAATAAAGCCGCGATTTTCCCAGATAAATCATTACGTTGTCAAATAAAACCTGATTGCAGCGATTCCAATACGGTTCGGATAAGACTTGATCCCCCCAACGCCCCTTAAAAAGGGGGGGCTAAGAATAGCTCTATTTCCCCCTTTTTAAGGGGAGCTACTGCGGTCTTGGGGTCTCCCCAGATGGAGCAAGTGGCGTGGACTAAGGGGGATCTTTAAGGACTATGCAGCTTAACCGAACCGTATTGACAGCGATTTTATATGAACAGACTACTAGTGTATTCTTCACATTTCAATGCAGTTTATTACCCACATTCCGCAGATATTAAATCAGATTTGAGAATTATGAATTTGGAGAAACTAAAGCCTGAAATGATAACCATGTAATCATTTCAGGCTTTTTCCAAGTAAAATAATCTAGTCAGGGAAAGAAAGAAAAAAACATGAAAGAGCCTCAAGTTGGAATAAAAGTTCTAGATATAGACCATTTAGGAATAGTAGCAGGAATAATAGACGAGATGGAATTGGTAGAAGAAGTGAATAAAATAGTGGGAATAAAAACAAGAGAAAGCCTAACACCAGGACAAGTAATGAAAGCAATGATATTGAATGGATTAGGCTTTTTAAGCGCCCCATTATACATATTTGAGGAATTTTTTGTAGGGAATCTTCAGAATACTTAATAGGAGAAGGAGTATTGCCATCACATTTAAATGATGACAAATTAGGAAGAGAGTTAGACGAATTTTATCGAGTAGGGATAACGAAGTTATTTACAGCAATAGCAATAAAATCAGTGCATAAATTCCAAGTAAAAAAGGAGATTATTCATTTAGATGGAACATCCATGTATGTACATGGAGAATACGAAAAAAAAGAAGCAATAAATGGTTCTTGCGTTACTTTTATGGTAAAAATCAAAACAGCTACGATTTAATCAGCAAAGTTTTAAATCATTGAAGCTTAAAACTATTTATAGGTAAGAGGTTGTTTGAAAAGTTTTGAGGGGTCAAATTTTATGCTAATCGCCTCACCATGATCCGGATCATGGCAAGGTAAATAAACGTCTCCGATGTTTCCGGTAGAAGTTCATAATCTCTAACCAATCGGCGACATCCCATCAGCCAGCCAAAAGTGCGTTCCACCACCCATCGCTTTTTGAGCAAGACAAACCCCTTAGTTTGCTCTGGTCGCAACACTACCTGCACAATCCAACGGCAAACGTCCATTACCCACATCATAAAGGCTGGGCAATCATTGCCACCATCAGTCCAAATGGTCGTCAAGCGAGAAACCTTGTTACCCATTTTTTTGACGCGCTTGAGTACTTGTTTGCCACCTGACCTTTCTGGCACGCTGGCGGCTGTTACTAAGACTCGTAGCACTAACCCTAAAGTATCAACAGTCAGAAACCGCTTGCGCCCTTTGATTTTTTTGCCTGCATCAAAGCCCACTTCCTCACTCACCATCGCCGCAGTTTTTACACTTTGACTATCGATGATCGCTTCTGATGGACTCGGATAGCGTGTCTCTTCAATTCTCGTCCATTCTCGCAGATCATCATGAATTTTCACCCAAGTTCCGTCTCTGCGCCAGTTGCGAAAATAAGTATACACAGTTTGCCAAGGGGGAAAGTCCCCAGGCAGCGCTCGCCATTGCACTCCTTCTACCAGGACATAAAAAATCGCGTTTAGGACTGACAACATATAGACTTCACGCTTGCGTCCACCTTTTTTTGGTTCTGGAATCATCTCACTGATAAATTCATATTGGGCATCAGTCAAATTACTGGGGTATGCTTTACTCATCTTACTCTCTCAGTGCTGTGTTCTTTCTATTCACAGCTTACACTGAGAGAGCTTTTTTACATCCTGACCAACTTTTCAAACACCCTCTGACGATATCAACAAGCATCTTCATGCTATGCAGATAGAGGCTGCTATTCATAAATCAGACTATGTTATCCGAAAGGAATGGCAAGATTACGTAGCCAGGGACTTGAAGAATATGATTAAACACAAATTTAGCCGATTAAATTTTCATATTATTGATGTTCAACGCCATCTCGAAAAAAATAATGGCTTTGTCATCCGATCTCAGCCTGTTGCCGATCCGGACGATGACAAAAATGATTAGCGCGAGGCGCAAGAATTCTCCGGGGATTTCACTCTAGGTAGTCAAAACTTCAGTCCAGGCATCCCCGAAAAAACCTGGGTTTCCAGGGGGATGCCGGCTTAATCTAGGCAAGATTTAGTCAACAAGGAGGGACGTAGAGATGGATTAAGTGGGTGACCTGAGATTCGAACTCAGAACCAATAGATTAAGAGTCTACTGCTCTACCGTTGAGCTAGTCACCCGCACAATTAACAAATATAGCAAACTTCTGGCAGATTTGCCAGTACAGCAGCCCAAAAAACAAATTAAAGCGGAAATTTGATGGTAAAGGTGGTTTGACCTGCTGCACTATTTACACAAATTGAGCCGCCTAAATGTCTGACCATTTTCTGCACTAATGCCAATTCCAATCCAGTGCCGCTATGTTTCCAAGGATCATGTTTGGAAAGGTGATAAAAAGGCTCAAAAATTCGTGACAGTTCGTTGCTGGTAAGCTCTATTCCTGAATTAGTAATATTAAGCTCTACTGCGTCCTCTGTCAGACCAGCATAGACTATTATGGATTTGCCCGGTGGGGTATATTTACAGGCATGGTTAAGTAGTTCGGTGATAATCCGTTCTAAATCTGTGATATCTGTCTCAAAAGGCGGCAGTGCCTGATCAACACTCAGGTTTAACTGTTGCCGCTGGCAGCTGGTAAGGTCTCGAAAAGATTCAACAATGGGATGAAGCCAGGTTTGTAAGTCAATAGCAATCAAAGTTGGGGGAGCGGGTTCGGCTTCCAGAGATGTGAGTGTGAGCAGATCGTTAATTAACTTGTTTTCTCGCCCACACTCGTTATGTAAAATCTGTAAGAGTTGCGGAACTATTTCTATATCTAATATTTGTTCTGGTGTGAGAACACTTTCGAGAGTTTGGGCTGCAAGGCTGATGCTAGTTATTGGTGTCCGCAGTTCTTGGGACAGGGTTCTCAGAAATTCGTTTTTTAGCCGATCGCGTTTTTCTAGTTCTTTAACCTGTGCCTGGGTTTGTTCATAAAGCTGGGCTTGACGAATGGCGATCGCACATTCATTTGCTACCTGCTGCACTAGTTCAATTTCAAATTCATCAAAGGCATCTTGTGTTGGTCTTGTTAGCCAAATATTTCCCAAAATCCCTTGAGGATCGAAAATTGGACAGGCCATCTGGGACATAACCAGTAAATGGGGTCGCCATCCAGGTACAATTTCCAAAAATTGCAAAGGTTGTTTTTGCAACAGCGACCGATAAACTTCAACATGGTTTGCAATCTGTCTGGTCAATCCTTGACACTGGGGTAGGTTAGTAGTGTACTCGTAGGTAATAGTAACCAGAGTTTGGCAGGTGCTATAGAGTTCAATTTGGCAACGATCAAGGTTTAGTAACTGTGCTAATTCCTGGGTAACTGTTTGCAACACCTGACTTTCATTTACACTGTCGCGGATTTGTTCTCTTATGCGTCGCACCAAAGCTTCAAAATGTCGCATCTGCTGCAACTGATTTATGTGCTTTTGTTTCTGTAACTCGATCTTTGCCTTGAGATATTCAGTCTGCTGACGAAGTTCTGCCTGCCCAGCAGCAATGCCGATTTGAGTTGCCAACTGCTTGAGCAAGTCAGTTTCTGTCTGCTGCCATTGACGCGCTTGGTGGCAATGTTGGGCAATCAATAGTCCCCACATATCTTGCTCTTTAAAAATCGGTACGACTAGATTGGCTTTTATCTGCAAAGAAGCGAGGAAATCTATATGGCAAGGATGCAGCCCGGCTACATAAATATCATCGACAACTTGAATGCAACCCCGCCCGTAGTGTTCTCGATGTTTGCCACTAAAGCAGGGATCGGTGATGTTTTTTCCCAATAGTGGCTCATTGGTAGCTAGAGTTGATTCGGCAATGATTACCCCACTGCCATCAGGCTCAAAGCGATAAATCAGCACGCGATCGCTTTTCAAAAATTGCCGCAGTTCAATTGTTGTCTGATGCAGAATTGTCTCTAATTCTACAGACTGGTGAATTCGCCCAGCGATCGCTTCTAGTAGTTGCTCCCGTTCAGCTTGGAGTCCGACTGTTTGTTCTGCTTGCTTAACAGGGGTAATATTGCTACTAGTACCAATCAATCGGTAAATCCTGGAGTTAGTATCCCGTAGTGGGGTGAGAGTCGTACTCCACCAAGTAGGAACCCCCTGGAATTGCAAACATTGTTCATAAGAAATAATTTTGCCAAATAGCACGCAGTCACCATAATGCTGACGCACCGTACCAGCATCAGTAGGAGAGAGAATATCCTCTGGTTTTTTGCCCCGGAGATCATCTGAGCAAATACCTATCCACCGCTCATGAGCAGGATTAAGTGCGACATACTCAAAATCTCCATTCTCCAGAACATCTACTACAAATATTGATGCTTGCACAGAATCATACATACTCAGCAGAAACTGCTCGCTACTACTTTTATTGTCTACTTCTGTACCAAAGAGAATCTGAGGAGGTGATAGTTGTGTCAATTCTGTAATTAATTCAGTTGGATTCACATTCATGCGAGAGTCTCTGTCTGGTATTACTGACTCCTTTAGGCGCTCTCTTATAGTAGATGCACCTTAGCGCCTATAACAAAGTATTGTCAGCCGTTACTCATCGAAATTTGGATCTTTCTCTACTTCTGATCAGAAATATCGGAAAGCTAATAAATAGGAGTCAGCTTAACAAATCCTGCTTTCTGAATACAAAAATACTTTTGCAGGTTAAAGCAAAGTTACTAAAGTTAATTCTTAACAGTTTTTTAAGATCATTAGATATTAAGTGTAATCATTAAGCTACATCAATTAAATTTACAATTCTTAATAAACTTATTGAGTGAGTGCGAAAATAATACTTAATTGCATCCTTAGTCTAAGATGCTTGTTTGGCTTGTCTACAGGTTGGTTGCTATTCGTTTTGCTTAAGCAATTGTTCTAAGATTCTCCCCAACGTTTCCACAGCAGCATTAGTTGACACCTGGTCATAGTATAGTTTCTCCTTTTTTATTTTCCCCGATCGCATTTAAAAATTCCTTATTTGATCGAGTATTGATTGCTTTTTTGAGTTTGAAAACTATCGAACCGCCATCTCTGCGATAGGATTCCACCAACGCCCAGCGTCTCGTAGAGAAGCCGCCAAGAGGAGAAACAGAAAATTTCATAAATTTCAATTAGGGGCGAAGAAGCGTCATAAACTCCGCGCTCAACTTTAGTAGCGCGGAGTAGTTCATACTTTAAAATACTTTTCGTTCTTCCAAATGAGCGTTAATCTCCTGCGGCGATCGCCACACGGGACGCAACTGTTTGCGAGCGAAGAGTTGTATTTGATCGCCAACATGAGGCGAACCTGGTTGAGTTGCATTTCCGTAGCTGGTAAGAGCCATTGCGCGTACTGGTTGAGAAAATTCTACTGCTGCTACAAAGGAATCACCACCTATAGATTGGAAACGTCCCTCTGTTTCTGGTGAAAAATTCACAACTCGAAAGGTTCCCAAATATCCGTCGGCACCGTTGCTTGGTAAATTTATATTACCAGTCCGAAGGCGGAAAACTTCTCCCCAGCTAATATCTAGGCTGCCATAGGTCTTTTGTATTTCTGTCGCAACTGCTTCTAATAATGCTACAGCTGCTTGCGGATTAGCTAAACCATCGGGGGTGGTACGTGGTTGGGTTTCACTCCAAGGTTGACGAAATGCTTGGTCAAAGTCTAGCTTGTCTGCCCAAGCAGCAAACAGCACTGCACCTTGGCTATTTGCATTTGCTTGTCTATCCCATTTTGCTAAAACATCAGCCGCTTGCTGGGCTAATTTATTGCATTGCTTTTGTGCAGACGGAATCAAATCATCGAGAATCCGATCTGCTAGTTCCAGGTATGTAGAATGCTTGTAAGCAATCATTTCCTCAAAGGAAATACTTTCATCTTCAGCCAACATTCTGGCAGAACGCTGTGCCCGGAAATCCATTGGCCCTCGTGGTGCCATGTAGGATGGATAATTGTTTGCTTGGATGGCGGTGGGAAAAGTAGTAGTCCAAGGTGCGTCATTAGCATTTTGTAACCAACCACTGGGTGGGTCAATTACTTTCGGCAAATCTTTATAAGGGTGAATTTTAGTCCATAAAGTTTTGGATGTATCGCCGGGGATTATGCCTTGCCAGTATGCAAAGTCTCCTTCTTTCCGCACGGGAACCAAACCGTTGAACAGGTGCATAATATGACCATCACCGTCTGCATACATAACGGTAAACATTGGGAGTTGCAAGCGTTGTAGCACCTTCTGAAATTGGGTGAGGTTTTTGGAGCTTGCCATATCCCACCACTGTTTCAATATACCGGAACTATCTTTACCAACAACACGCAACGCTACAGGTTTACCATCTTTTCCTGTGATTACAGGCCCGTGAACACTACTTTTGACTGAGAATGTTTGCTTACGCAAGGAGCCTTTTTTTTGCTTTACCTTCAAGGAAAAGGTTGCCGTTTCAAAGGGGCGAACTTTGCCATCGAAGAGATAGCCGTCTTTTTGTAATTTCAGTTCGTAGGCATCCCAACCATCATGAGTATTGACGGTATGAGTCCAACCTAAATTATCATTAAAGGCGATCGCCAGTACAGGAATGCCCACCAGTGTTGCCCCATAAGCATCAATCCCTGGAGCCGTAATTTGTGCTTCGTACCATAAAAATAAATCACTCCAAGGCAGGTGGGGATTGGCCAGTAGCATCGCCTTACCACTGGCAGATCGTTTTGGTGCGATCGCCCAACCATTAGAACCTGGCGCAGACTTTGCATGGGTAATATCTGCAACTCTTCCTTGATCGACTACAAAAGTAAACAGAAGTACCCGTTGCAGGTGACTTAGTACATCCTGCGCCGTCACAGGTAAAACCACTTTTACTTCATCGTCAATTAAATCAGGATGCTCTTTGGCATAAGCATTGATACCAACCGCAAAGGCATTGAGATAATTCCGAAACGCAGAATTTTGTGCTTTATACCAAGTGCTGGCACGTTTGGGTACTCCCATTGTCAGTACCCATTTGTCTGATTCTAAATAATCCTCTCCCCAATATTCGGCAGCCCGTCCCCGTGCTTGTCCGTAAAGGCGCAGTAGTAGGTTCCCGTGACTTTGCATCTGCGCCCAACCAAATGCTTGAAAAGCACCCTGTGGATTATTACCATAAATATGGGGGATACCATAAGTATCCCAAAGAATTTCTGTCTTTTTGGTTACAGAACTAAAACTTTGACTACTCACCACCAAAGTAAAGATGATACTGAGTAGAAAAGGTAAAAATCTTCGTGATTTTTTCTGCCAGCCTAAAAGATGATCGAGCTGAATTTTAGTAGCAAAAAACATTGGAGTTGTAGTGTAAATATGATAAATTCTGCTGACAAATACAAACTGCTTGTCGGCTTACTCTATTACTTGGTCTGCTCGGATGACTCTTTTGCGACCACGCCACATAATAAAGCCAGTCATGAATAGAATTAATGGTGCTATTCCTAGAAATACATAGAGAATGCGAGTTTTAATTCCCCCGAAAGTACCGAAATGCAAGGCTGCAATGTATTTCCAAATTTGATCGCTCAACGATTGTGTTTGTTGATTATCTAAACGCAACACTTTACCAGTGTATTGATCTAGATGCACTAGATTAGCTAGTTTGTCACTGTTGTCTGAAAATTTTTTATACACCCAGAAGGTATCTTCAGGACTAGTTGCTAAATAAACAAGAGTTGTTTCTGCATTAGGTAATGCTACGTCAGCTTGTTTTAATATTTGTGAAAGTCCTAAAGAACGCTTACCTAATCCAGGCTGAGAAACAGGAGTTTCTGCTGGCTGTGGTGATAAGAGAAGTGCATTAATCAGAGAGTCAGTAAATTCATAAAAACTATAACAAATTCCGGTGAAGGCTAACAGAGCAAGGAAGCTAGATGTAATGATTCCTGTAACTTTGTGAACATCAAAGTTAACTCGCTTAGGATGAGCTTTCCATTTAATTTTGAACCCAGTAATTAACCTCCTCCAACCTGGCCATAGTGCTACCCCTGTTATAGACAAAATCAACAACAGCAACCCTGTAATACCAACTATCGTGATGCCAATTTTTTCTGCAAACAATCTGTAGTGCAAATTTAGAATCAAACGATAAAATGTATATCTTTCAGGGCGATCGCCCATAATATACCCTGTATATGGATTGATAAATATTTCGTAGCGACCATCTAAATAAATCTGCGAATTTGCATTTGGTACACTCATATTGACTTTGTATGGATGATGGCTATCTTCTGGAATCTCAATTCCAAAAGCTTGCCAATCTGGGTAAGCTGCTTGAGAAATTTCAAGAATTTTTTCTGGTGATAGGCTTTGTCCCACAGGAGTTACCCGGCCAAATTGTTGGGATATAATTAGATCATCAACTTCGGAATGAAAAACTAACAAACTACCTGTTAAGCCAATCAAAACCAGTAGCAATCCTACTGTTAAACCGATATAGCGATGTAAATTAAATATCAAGTCGCGGAGTTCTTTTGCTTTCATTAATTTTTGACCTCAAAAGCAGCAATTGCTCAATCAGGATAATTGGTTGTTACCAGGTAATTCGATATCCAATACTCAAGGTTGTGCCTTGACCTGCATAGTTTCCACTATCAAAAAAGGGTGCAAAGTATTGTGAGTAAACTGGGAAATATTGATTATTGAACAAATTTTGGATACCAATTTGTAGTTCACCTGCACCTAGTTTGATGCTACTGAGATAGTCTACTGTTACATAGCTGCTGATTGCGCCACCATCAACCTCATCTTCAAAGGCGCGATCGCGATCGCCTGAATAAAGCAGTTGCAATCGGTTTCTCCAACCTTTGATAGTTTCGTTCTCTATATAAGCCGTCAATTTCAAAGGCGGAACTGTGATGCTATTTAGTGCTAGATAGTTACCATCATTGTCTTCATCATTTTCACCTTCTGTCCAGGTGGCTGTACCGCCAAGTTTCCAACCTGTTGCTGGCTTTACGTCAACAGCAGCTTCTATACCATAGATTCGTTGAGGAGCGCGAATAGTTTGTAAGAAGTCGTCGATGACTTCAAAGTTTAAACCCAAGTCTGAATGATTATAAAAAGCAGCTAGTGATGCTTGTACATTTGGCCATTGTCCCCGAATCCCAATTTCGTAATTGTTTACTTTTTGTGGTTCGGTCAGTCTTACCGAATCGCCAACATTTACAAAGTCATCAGGTGGTAGCCTTAAGACTCTACCAATATCCGGTACTGAAAAGCCTTGAGCAAAGTTAGCAAACAGACTGATATTTTCTGTCGGTTTGTAGACAATACCTGCATTAAATACGGTGTCATCAAAATCGCGCCCACCTCCTTGAATATTGCGTCCATCAAAGGTGCTGTAGTCATCAACATCAAATCCGATGCGGACGTGACGTAACCCGCCACTCACTTGCACGCTGTTATTTATATCCCATTGCAACTGAGTGAACAAACCAAGGTCGTTGAGGTCATAGTTAGGTACAAAGGTACGTTCTTCAATTTTCCGGTAAACCCTACCGCCAGTGCTATCTAACTCATTAGCATCAAAAATTTCAAACCTTTGAGAACTCTGCTCGTTCGTGTAGTCAATTCCCCAAAGTAAACTAACAGTCTTTGCTGGAGTTAAAGGAGTTTCGATTTGTAATCGTCCACCAATCTGTTGTGAGTCTCCAGGTGTATTGAAAACAAAGCCTGTAAAGCCTTCACGGTCATCGTTAGGAAAACCACCAGGGAAGATGTTTTTCCGAAAATACAATTGAGAACTCAGCTTGCTACCAAAAATGTTGTCATTGGTGTAGTTTAAATTAACTAAAGTATTTTTCAGAGTATCTGTATTCCTAGCCCCGATAACAGTTGTTCCTTCTGGTAGGCGGATGGCGCGGGATTTTTGAATACCAGGAATGTTATCAATTTCAGGATCGGAAATAAAGTCCGTGTCTTGTTCCTGCTGGTAATGATTGAACGTAAATTGCAAGCGTTGTTCCGGTGACAATTCGACTCCGATCTTGGTTAAGACGTTCAATTTCGTGATGTCGTCTTCACCTGAAAAGTTAGCAATGCGATCGCCTTCTGCATCATAAAAACCCGCAGCAGTAGCGAGAGAAAAACCCAAAGTATAGTCAAATTTGCCTTCAGTACCAGATATTTGATGCGACAACTTATAGCCGAAACTATCTTGAGAGTGGGTTAAAGAAGTGTTTAAACCAATGTCTGTTGTAGAAGTTAGTTTTTGACCGCTTGGCCTCTTAGTAATAATGTTGATCACACCACCGGTAGCCTGACCACCATAAATTGCGTTGGGGCCGCGCACAACCTCAATCCTTTCAATTGCGCTGGGATCGATGGTTGACAGTGCAGCTGGAATAGATTGCAAATTACTGTTTTGAGGAACGCCATCAATTAAAACGGAAATGCTGCGACCTCGCAAAGTCTGCCCAAAAGTATTACTACGATTAGTGGGTGAACCAAAGCCAGGAACGGTTTTGGCCAGAATATCAGTTAAGTTAGTGTTTAACTTTGCTTGTTCTTCAATCTGTTCACGCCCAATCACAGTTACAGAACGCGGTACATTCAGCACGTTCTCTTCGGTACGGGTTGCTGTCACTACGAGTTCAATTGGTTCATCACTTTCAGCTGTTGACTCACTAGGTGTTGATTCACTCCCTGGTTGTTGTGATGATGGTTGTTGTGTCACTGATGCAACAGGTATAAAGCCAAAAATCAAACCCTCATCACCATCAAACAACTCGACAGTTGGTAGCCCTGACTCTCCTGTTACCGTCAATCGGACAGTATTCGGATCTTGATTAGTTACTTGTAAAAGCGAAATTCCTGCTGTTGGCTTCTCTTGGCGAAATGTCATCTCACCATTAGATAGCCGCAATTGAGCGTTGGGAATATCAGCAATGTATGTATTGCCCTCGTTCTTTGGTGAGACTTGCAACTTGTCCCCTTGAGAAGTCTCTAAGATAATCTCTACACCCTTGTCGGTGGAATTAACTTTAACCGCCGTAACTGGGATGACCGCTTGTAGTGGCACCTGAACTAGGTTTTGGGCGCTAGTATGGGGCAAATTTATCTGTGAATCAACTTTCTCAGAACTTACACTTGTACCAGAGCTTGTGTCAGAGCGCTGCTCGTCTATTTTTAGTGTCTCCTGACTTAAGGCAGGAGTTATCAACAGCAAAAAAAATCCGCCTGTAAGCAACAGGCTTTGAAATAGCTGATCTCGTTTCATTTTTATCCTCAACACCAGTGGTGCCGCTTTACTTGTACTTGGCGACACAGCAAGTTATTAAAACATATTCGCATTACATATTAGGATAAATCGTTGCTCATTACAAATAATTTTGTCATTAACTAATAACTTTGATAAGAATTTTTAGAATCAGCTGTTGAACAACGCTAGAAGGCAGTGGGATCTGGAGGCGATCGCCCAAAGGTCGGTGAATAAGCCGCCCTTTAAGCGAAAATTCGGATCTTCAACTTTACATAAATTAAAATTCCTTGGCTTTTAATTGCAAAAGTGCTTAAGAATTTTTCTGTATCTACCCTCTCAAAAATTGCTATAAGTCAATAAAATCAAGCAATTTGATGATTTAATGGCCAGAACTAACTAAAGGACAAGGACAGTATATTAATAACCTCAGCTAATTTTTATAAGACTTATTGATAATTTATACTTATAATAGATAGCTTGCAATTGCAATTAACTTCTATTAAACTTGGCATTATTAATTGAAAATAAGTCTCAATTAAATTAGTTAAAAATAGCGATCCTAGTCACCAAAAGGCTAGTTGTGGTTGCCCCATCATTTCTTAAGTGCCAGCAATAAATCCTCTGGATTTTGTGCTTCTGATGGGTGTACAGAGTTTAAGATTTTTTTCTCTAAGAAGGAATGAAGTAAGTTTTCCCTCTTTCATTTTCAAGATTATCAGTGTGCATCTCAACGGTTGAAAGCAAGATGAATCAAGCTTTTCATGGCTTAAAAAGTTCTCCTGAATACTCTACAGTTGTTGATATCCTCCACTTAAGAAGCTCTACACAAGCAGAGCAAATTGCTTTTACCTTCTTAGAAGATGGAGAAACAACACAAGCAACACTGACTTACCCTGAACTAGATCGGCGATCTCGTGCGATCGCATCTCAACTACAAGCACTAAATTTAAGTGGGGAACGGGCCTTACTGCTTTACCCACCAGGACTAGATTACTTGGTTGCTTTTTTTGGTTGTCTCTATGCTGGGGTGGTAGCTGTTCCAGCTTACCCACCGCGCAACCAGCGCAACACACCGAGAATTAAGGCTGTGGTAACAGATGCACAGGCAGCGATCGCTTTGACTACAACCGCAATTTTGCCCACAGTTCAATCCTTGCTAACCGGAAATTTGCAATGGCTAGCTACTGATAACCTAGAGCCAGGAATAGAAGATACTTGGCAACAGCCGATTATTCATCCAAATACTTTAGCTTTTCTGCAATATACATCAGGTTCTACAGGTACACCAAAAGGCGTGATGCTCAGTCATGGTAATCTGCTGCACAACGCAGCCATGACTTACCAATTCATGGAGCATTCAGATGCAAGTAAGTTTGTCTCCTGGCTGCCTACTTACCATGATATGGGACTAATTGGAGGCATACTACAACCTCTATATGGTGGTTTTCCTTGTATCTTAATGTCTCCAGCATCTTTTTTGCAGCGTCCCTACCGTTGGTTACAAACAATTTCCCGTTATGGAGGAACCACCAGTGGCGCTCCCAACTTCGCTTATGAACTGTGTATTGAAAAAATTACATCCGAACAACGTCAAACTCTTGACTTAAGCAGTTGGAGTGTGGCTTTTAACGGCGCTGAACCAATTCGTCAAGAGACTCTAGAGCGATTTGTAGCTACCTTTGCTGAGTGTGGTTTTCGTCCAGAAGCCTTTTATCCTTGTTATGGCATGGCAGAAGCTACTTTGATCGTATCTGGTGGCGTTAAGTCTGAATTGGTGGTATCCAACAATGTCAACAAAAGCGCTTTAGAACAAAACTACATAATTAATGCGGTTGCTAACGACGATAATTCAATAACATTAGTCGGCTGTGGTCGCAGTATGCCACAACAGCAGATTGTAATTGCCAACTCAGAAACCTTAACTCGTTGTGATCCTGATGAAGTTGGGGAAATTTGGGTGCATGGTCCGAGTATTAGTCATGGTTACTGGAACCGTCCAGAGGAGACAGAACAAACCTTCCGAGCCTATCTGCAAGATACAGGAGAAGGTCCATTTTTGCGAACTGGAGACTTGGGCTTTTTACATAATGGCGAACTCTTTATTACAGGTAGAGCCAAAGATTTAATTATCATTAGAGGACGCAATCTCTACCCACAAGACATTGAACTAACCACAGAATGCAGCCATAAAATGTTGCGTCTAGGAAGTGTAGCAGCCTTTGCAGTAGAGGTGGAAAAAGAAGAACGGCTGGTAGTTGTACAAGAATTAGAGTTTCGTGCCAAACCTAATATAAATGAAGTCACAGATGCTATTCGTAGAGCAATTACAGAAGAACATGAGGTACAAGTTTATGCAGTTATTTTAATCAAAGCTGGCACTATTCCTAAAACTTCCAGTGGTAAAATTCAACGTCTGGCTACTAAAGCAGGATTTTTGGCAGATACATTAGAGGTTGTTAATAGCAGTATTCTAGAAATTACCCAAACAAAGGCAGAAAAAGATTTTCTGACACGCACAGAATTACTAGCGGTAGAACCAGAACAACAACAGCAATTATTAAATTCCCATTTACAAGAGCTTGTAGCACAACTGCTGAGGATAACACCTTCTCAGATAGACGGCGAACAACCTTTGAGTAACTTGGGTTTAGATTCCCTCAAAGTCTTTGAGTTAAAAAACCAGATTGAGATTAATTTTGGAGTAGCTATATCTGTAGCTGACTTCTTTGAAGGCGCTAGTATAGCTGAGTTAGTAAACCAAATACTAACCCAAGTTAATAACAACCTGACTAGTGCTTACCTGCCCATTTCTAAAGTAGAGATAACCACTAGCTTACATCCACTTTCCTTTACTCAACAGCAGTTGTGGTTTATCAATCAACTGCAACCAGGAACAGCTACATATAACATTCCTGTAGCTATTCATCCGACAGGAAAGTTTAATGGGTCTGTATTGGTTCGCAGCCTCAACGAAATTATTCAAAGACATGACATCTTACGGACAAGCTTTGAAATCATTGATGGTGAACCTGTTCAGAAAGTTTCAGATGTTATGACATTAACTTTACCAGAAGTTGATTTGCGCCATTTGGCTGACGAACAGCAGCAGATTGAAGTACAAACATTATCTCTACAAGAGGCTCAGTCATCTTTTGATTTAGGACAAGCACCCTTATTGCGAGCAAAGCTGTTGCACTTGCAGCCAGAACAGTCAATATTAATTTTGACGCTGCATCATCTTGTTAGTGATGGTTGGTCAATCAATATTTTAGTTAAAGAACTTTCAGCAATTTATCAAGCTTTCTCTGCTGGTAAACCCTCACCTATACCAGAACTATCTGTACAGTACACTGATTTTGTGTATTGGCAACGAAATTGGTTGCAAGGCGAAGTTATAGAAAATCACTTAGCCTATTGGAAGCAACAGTTAGGTGAAAATCTCCCTGTACTACAACTACCTACTGACCGCTCCAGACCTCCAATACAAACTTTTCAAGGAGCGCAGCAGAAGTTTGTATTGTCTACAAAATTAACTGAGGCTATCAAACAGTTAAGTCAACAGGAGGATGCTACTTTATTTATGACCTTGTTAGCGGCGTTTCAAACTTTGCTTTACCGCTACACAGGTCAAGAAGATATTCTTGTCGGTTCACCAATTGCTAACCGTAACCGTACCGAGATAGATGGGTTAATTGGGTGTTTTATCAATACTTTAGTGTTGCGTACTCATATAGATGGCAATCCCAGCTTTAAAGAATTTTTGGGACGAGTGCGGAAGGTAGCGATTGATGCTTATACTCACCAAGATTTGCCATTTGAAAAGCTGGTAGAAGTGTTACAACCAAGTCGGGATTTGAGCTATAATCCGTTGTTTCAGACGATGTTTGTGCTTCAGAATCCGGCATCAGATTCAATCTGGAGAACTGAGGAACTTGATACTGGAAGAGTTGAGTTTGACATCTGCCTATCCATGATTGATAGGGAAGAAGGATTGGTAGGGACACTAGAATACAACACCGACTTATTCAATGCAGATACTATAACCAGGATGGCAGGGCATTTCCAAACCTTGTTAGAGGGTATAGTTAGTGATTCCAAACAGCGTATTTCTGAGTTACCACTATTGACATCAGGTGAACGTCAAACGCTGCTGGTGGATTGGAATAATACTAAAGTCGATTATCCCCAAAAAGCTTGTATTCATCAAATATTTGAGCAGCAGGTAGAAGAAACACCAGATGCGATCGCTATCATCTTTGAAAACCAACAGCTAACATATCGGCAGTTAAATAACCGCGCCAATCAGGTAGCACACTATCTACAACAGCTAGGTGTTAAACCAGAGATGCTAGTTGGTATTTGCATGGAACGCTCTCTAGAAATGGTGATTGGGTTATTAGCTATCCTCAAGGCTGGAGGTGCTTACTTACCACTAGATCCTACCTATCCCCAAGAGCGTTTAACATTCATGTTGGCAGATACCCAAATAAAGGTTTTGCTAACACAACAACATCTAATTTCAACACTGGCAACAACAAACGCGCAATTAGTTTATTTAGATAGCAACTGGCAAGAAAATTTCGCTCATCAAAGCCAAGAAAATACCTTAAATACTGTTAAATCGGAAAATTTAGCCTATGTAATTTATACCTCTGGTTCTACAGGAAAACCTAAAGGTGTGATGAACACCCATCAAGGGTTATGCAATCGCTTGCTGTGGATGCAAGATGCTTATCAATTAACAGCAACCGACAGAATTTTACAAAAGACACCTTTTAGCTTTGATGTCTCCATTTGGGAGTTTTTCTGGCCTTTAATTACGGGTGCAAGTTTAGTTTTAGCTAAACCAGGAGGTCATCAAGATAGTGCCTATCTTGTGAAGTTAATTGCCAAATTGCGAATTACGACTTTGCACTTTGTTCCTTCAATGCTACAAATATTCTTAGAAGAGGATAACTTAGATGAATGTAACAGTATTATCAAACGGGTGATTTGTAGTGGTGAGGCACTTTCTGCTGACTTGCAAGCAAAATTCTTTGCTCGTCTAGATGCAGAACTATATAATCTTTACGGGCCGACAGAAGCAGCAATTGATGTTACTTTTTGGAATTGCGATCGCAATTCTCAACAGCGTATAGTTCCTATTGGTCGTCCCATCGCTAATACTCAGATATATATTTTAGATCGGGTCTTACAGCCTGTTCCTATCGGCGTTCCTGGTGAATTGCATATTGGTGGTATAGGTTTGGCACGGGGTTATTTAAATAATCCTGAGTTAACTAACAAAAGGTTTATTCTTAGTCCTTTTGAGCAAGAAAAACGCCTTTATAAAACAGGAGATTTAGCACGTTACCTTCCTGATGGCGACATCGAATTTTTGAGAAGAATTGACCATCAAGTAAAAATTCGTGGTTTCCGTATTGAGCTAGAAGAAATAGAGGCAGTCTTAACACAACATCCAAATGTCAAAGAAACAGTGTTACTTGCCAGAGAAGATATTATAAATGAACGCCGCCTAGTTGCTTATGTAGTTATTGAGTCGGAAGTAGGATTTTCTATTAGTGAATTACGGCAATACCTGAAAGAAAAATTACCTGAATATATGCTTCCTTATGCCTTCGTGATCATAGAAGCATTACCTCTAACTCCGAATGGGAAAGTGGATCGCCGTGCTTTACCTGCACCGGATAATTTGCGTCCAGAATTAGCAATTAATTATCAATCTCCCCAATCAGAGGTAGAAAAAACCATAGCTAAGGTTTGGAAGCAAGTACTCAAGATAGAAAAAGTAGGCATTCATGATAATTTCTTTGACCTTGGTGGACATTCTTTGCTGGTGGTGCAGGTAAACAATAAACTACGAGAGATTTTGAACCGAGACTTATCAGTTGTAGAAATTTTTCAGAATCCAACTATTAAGTTGCTGGCGCAACATTTAAGTCAAAAATTAGAGTTACAAAGTGCTGAAAAAAGAATGCACAGTTTAGCTGATCGCGTACAAAAACACAGAGAATCACTGAACGAACGTAACCAAGCATTCATGCAGCGACGCAATAATATTAAGTAATTTCAAAGGGAAGTTTTAATTTATGGAAGGTATTGCTATTATCGGTTTGGCTGGACGATTCCCTGGTGCAAAAAATATCACGGAGTTTTGGCAGAATTTATGTGATGGAGTTGAGGCAATTTCTCAATTCAGCGATGAAGAGTTAATTGCTGCTGGGGTAGATCCTTCATTACTCAATAACTCTAACTATGTAAAAGCTGGTGCTGTATTAGAAGATATAGATTTATTTGATGCTGGTTTCTTTGGCTTTAACCCTAAAGAAGCAGAAATGACTGACCCGCAACATCGTTTATTTTTAGAATGCGCCTGGGAAGCGTTGGAAAATGCTGGTTATGATGTTCAAAGATGTGAAAGTCGAATTGGAGTTTATGGTGGTGCTAGTTTTAATAACTATTTAACTTTTGATATAAATAGTGACCACATTGGCTCTGCTAATAGCTTCCAAAAACTTATCGGCATTGATAAAGATTTTCTGACTACCCGTGTTTCCTACAAATTAAATCTAACTGGGCCAAGTTTAACAATACAAACCGCTTGTTCTACTTCTTTAGTAGCAACTGTTTTGGCTTGCCAGAGTTTACTCAATTATCAATGTGATATGGCCTTGGCTGGTGGGGTTTCGATTAGTGTACCTCAGAAAACAGGGTATTTACATCAAGAAGGAAGTATCTTATCACCTGACGGTCATTGCCGCGCCTTTGATGCCAAAGCAAAAGGGACAATTATTGGTAATGGTGTGGGAGTGGTGCTATTAAAGCGGTTATCAGAAGCGATCGCAGATGGCGATCATATTTGTGCAGTGATTAAAGGTAGCGCCATCAATAACGATGGTTCTGGTAAAGTTGGCTATACTGCACCCAGCGTCAACGGACAAGCAAAAGTGATTGCGGAAGCATTAGCCCTGGCTGATGTTGAACCTGAGACAATCAGCTATATCGAAACTCACGGTACAGGAACTGCTTTAGGAGATCCGATTGAAATCTCTGCTTTGACAAACGTTTTTCTGACTGAGACTCAGAAAAAAGGTTTCTGTGCGATCGGTTCTGTCAAAACAAATATTGGTCATCTAGACGCAGCAGCGGGAGTTACAGGTTTAATTAAAACTGCTCTAGGGTTGAAACATAAGTTAATTCCCCCCAGCTTGAATTTTGAGCAACCCAACCCTGAGATTGACTTTAAAAATAGCCCTTTCTATGTCAATACTCAATTGAAGACATGGAAAGCAGGAAGAACTCCTAGACGAGCGGGAGTAAGTTCTTTAGGTATTGGCGGAACGAATGCTCATGTAATTCTCGAAGAAGCGCCATCTGTGAATGAGCCGGAAAGTAAGACAAGAGATTATCAGCTGTTGCTGCTATCTGCCAAAACTGACTCAGCATTAAAAACTACAACCAAAAACCTAGCTCAACATCTCAGACAGTATCCAGAAGTAAATTTAGCAGATGTAGCCTATACACTTCAAGTCGGACGGAGAGAATTTAATCATCGTTGTATGGTGATAGCCAAAGATTCTAAGGAGGCAGCCACTTTATTAGAATCGCCAAGAGTTTTCATTCACTGCCAAGAAGATATAAAGCGTGCGATCGTTTTTATGTTTCCAGGACAGGGAGCGCAATATGTGAACATGGCTAAGGGACTCTACCAAAGTGAATCTGGATTTCGAGAGCAAGTTGATTATTGTGCAGAGTTCCTCAAACCTTTGTTGGGATTAGATTTACGTCATATCTTATATCCTGATGTCGAACAAACAGAAGAAGCTACACAAAAACTACAACAAACAGAAATTGCTCAACCTGCGTTATTTGTAATTGAGTATGCTTTTGCTCAGTTGTGGATGAGTTGGGGAGTATACCCGCAAGCGGCGATTGGTCATAGTATTGGGGAATATGTGGCTGCTTGTCTAGCAGGTGTCTTTTCTCTCAAAGAAGCTTTAATATTAGTCGCCAAACGTGGGCAATTGATGCAGCAATTACCAAAGGGGGCAATGTTAGCTGTTTCGTTACCCGCAGCCGATGTTCAACTTCTTTTAAATCCAGAACTTTCTTTAGCAGCAAGTAATGCTCCTAGTTTATCTGTAGTATCAGGTACAACAGAAGCGATCGCTCACTTGCAAAATCATTTAAATTCACAAGGAATTGTCTGCCGTTTGTTACATACTTCCCATGCTTTTCATTCTCAGATGATGAACCCCATCATTGAAGAATTCACAGAGCAAGTGAGAAAAGTTAATCTAAAATCTCCTGAAATTCCTTTTATTTCCAATGTCACAGGCACATGGATTACTGCAACAGAAGCCACAAACCCTAACTACTGGGCAAGACATTTATGGCAAACTGTACAGTTTAATGCTGGAGTGCAAGAACTACTTAAAGATGCAGCAAAAATTTGCTTAGAAGTTGGCCCCAATCGCACTTTAAGCACATTGGTAAAACAACATTCCGTAGAGCAGCAAGTTGTATTTTGTTCTAGCCGCCATCCCCAAGAATCCCAGTCAGATGTAGAGTTTTTCTTAACCACCTTGGGACAACTTTGGCTAGCAGGAGTACAGATAGATTGGTCTAGCTTTTATGCTCAAGAACAACCCCACCGCATCCCTTTACCAACTTATCCGTTTGAGCGCCAACGTTACTGGGTTGAATCACCCAAACAGCAAGGCGAAGGCAAGAAAAGTGCTATTTCAAATACCAAAAAACCTGATATTGCTGATTGGTTCTACATCCCAAGTTGGAAACAAACTATTGCACTACAAAACCGGGCGGAGGAAAAATCTTGTTGGCTAATTTTTAGCGATCGCTGTGGTGTCGGGAAACAAATCGAGCAACGGCTAGCACAAGCTAATGATGATATGATTACCGTTATCCCAGGAGAGGAGTTTACAAAACTTTCTGATCACAATTATGTGATCAATCCTCGCCATTCCCAGGATTATGACACTTTACTTCAAGAATTAAAGTTGTTGGGTAAAATGCCGAATGCGATCGCGCATTTATGGAGTTTGACGCAAAATCTCCAAACTGACTATGAAACCAGTCAATATTTAGGCTTTTATAGTTTGCTATTCCTCGCTCAAGCAATTGGCAATCACAATCTGACAAATTCCATCCAAATCACTGTTGTAAGTAACAATATCTACGATATCACGGGTGCAGAACAATTAAGCCCACAAAAGGCAACTATATTGGGTTGTTGTCAGGTGATTCCGCAAGAGTACCCCAACATTATTTGTCGTAGTGTTGATATTGTCATCCCCTCATCAGAACAAGAACGCCAGCAGTTAATAGAACAACTTATATTAGAACTCAAGGTAAATTCCTCTGATTCTATAGTTGCCTACCGAGGTAAACATCGCTGGTTGCAAAACTTCGATCCAGTTCGTTTGGAAGCTACCAGTGACCACACGCGGTTAAAGGAAAAGGGAGTTTATCTAATTACGGGTGGTTTAGGAGGTATTGGTTTGGCGATCGCAGAATACCTTGCCAAAACTGTACAAGCTAGATTAATTTTAGTTGGACGTTCTGGTTTACCCTCAAGACAAAAGTGGTCAGAATGGCTATCTACCAGGGATGAAAAAGATACTACCAGTCTCAAAATTCAAAAGGTGCAAGCGCTAGAGAAATTAGGCGCACAAGTGCAAGTAATTAGCGCCGATGTTACCAATCTGACACAAATGCAACAAGCGATCGCAGAAACATTAGAAAAATTTGGTCAACTTAACGGCGTGATTCATGCGGCTGGAATTGCCGGAGGTGGGATTATCCAACTGAAAACACCAGAAATTGCTGCTAATGTATTGGCTCCAAAAGTCCAAGGAACATTAGTACTTGCCGAAGTACTTAAAAATCAAGATATTAATTTAGATTTCTTGGTTCTTTGTTCATCACTTAGTGCAATTTTAGGTGAATTTGGACAAGTAGATTATTGTGCAGCTAACACATTTTTGGATGCTTTTGCTCACCAGAATACAAATAAAACTGGATTATATACAGTAGCAATTAACTGGGATGTCTGGCAAGATATTGGTATGGCAATTAATCCTGCTGTACCTAATAAAATTAAACAGCAATTACAAGAACGTCTAAAACAAGGTATTATATCTGCTGAAGGTGTAAATGTATTTAGTCGGATTCTTGGTATTAAAGCTTCTCAAGTTGTAGTTTCGACTCAAGATTTACAAGCAAAATTTTCAAGCAAGTCACTTCTACTGGAAGAAATAGCACAATTTCAACAATCTGAATCGAACTACAAAATTAGCAGAGAAAGGGAAAATTATCTAGCTCCAGAAAATGTAATAGAACAACAAATTGCTGAGATTTGGCAAGAACTTTTAGGTATTGAACAGATAAGTAGCAATGATAACTTTTTTGAACTAGGTGGACATTCATTATTAGCAGTGCAAATCCTTTCTCGATTGCGAGAAAAATTTTCAGTAGAACTAACTTTAAGGACTCTACTATCTGAAGCTCCAACGATAGCAGAATTAGCCAAAATAATTAGCGATCGCCAATCTTCATTGAACGACAGTCAACTTTTAGAAAACTTATTAGCCGAAATTGAAAATCTCTCAATTACTGAAATTCAAAAACAACTGACAGAAGCATCAAACCTAAAATAAAATATACTTTTTACCGGCGCTTTTGCATGAGACAAATAAAGCTTTAAAAGTTATGAATGAAATTGCCCAAAGAATAGCCTCCCTCTCCCCCGAACAACGGTTACTATTAGAGCTACGCCTACAACAAAAAGGCATCAAGCCATCCAATTTACAACTAAGTATTCCTTTAAGAAAAAACTTGGATTATCTGCCCTTATCTTATAGTCAAGAGAGGCTGTGGGTTCTCCATCAATTACAACCTGATATTCCCTTTTATAACGAAGTCAATTGCTTTCGCCTTACAGGTTTTCTGAATTTCACAGCCCTAGAAAAGAGTTTTCAGGAAATTTTGCAACGTCACGAAGTCTTGCGGAGTAGATTTGTGACGGTAGAAGGGCGACCAATTCAAGTTATTACACCAAGAGAATCCTTCGTTTTACCAATTATAGACTTTAGTCACCTGCCCGAAAGCGATCGCCAACCTCAAGCCCTACAATTAGCAACTAAAGAAGCTCAACAACCCTTCGATTTAGCTGAAGAAACTTTATATCGAATTAAGCTTATACATCTCTCTCAAGAGCAACATATACTACTATTCACAGCCCATCATATTGTTTGTGATGGCTGGTCTATGGGAGTATTTATCCGAGAACTGAAAACATTATATACAGCATTCTCTGCTGAAAAACCATCACCTTTACCAAAACTACCGATTCAGTACGCTGACTTTGCAGATTGGCAGCACCAATGGTTACAAGGTAACATTTTAGAAACTCAGCTTGCCTACTGGAAACATCAGTTAAACGGTACTTTACCAGTTTTAGAACTACCTACCAATCGCCGACATTCCCAGGTAGATAACATTCGGGGTGCAACCCAATCTTTACAGTTGTCGTCTGCACTGACTCAGGCATTAAAAACCCTCAGCCAGCAACAAGGAGTCACATTATATATGACTCTACTGGCAGCATTCAAAATTCTCCTTTACCGCTACACTGGTATTGCAGACATTCTAGTAGGTTCACCCATTGCTAACCGCAATCGAGCCGAACTAGAAGGACTTATTGGTTTATTTATCAACACGCTTATACTACGCACTGACTTATCAGGTAATCCCAGCTTTCAAGAATTACTCAAACGAGTCCAAGAAGTAACTCTTAATGCATATTCTCATCAAGACTTGCCCTTTGAAAAGTTGGTAGAGGAACTACAACCTGAGCGAAATTTAAGCCAATCACCACTATTTCAGGTGATGTTTATCTTGCAAAATTCGCCAATGCCTAGCTTAGAGCTTCCAGGTTTAATTGTCAGTCCATTAGCAATTGATAACGGAACAGCAGTATTTGATTTGACTTTGATTGTAGTTGAAGCTGCTGGATGTCTCAATGTCGTCTTTGAATACAATGCTGATTGCTTTGATGCTGACACCATAACTAGAATGTTGGGACATTGGCAAACCTTACTCGCAGGTGTAGTAGAAAATCCGCAGCAGAGAGTTGGAGAACTACCTTTACTGACCTTTGCAGAGCAGCATCAAATTTTTGAGGAATGGAATTATCATGAGACAGAACTGAATATAAAGCATGATTGTTGCGTCCATGAGCTAATAGAAGCACAGGTAGAAAAAACGCCAGATGCGATCGCCATAGTCTGGGAAAAAGCAGAACTAACTTATCGGGAACTGAATAATCGAGCCAATCAACTAGCATACGATTTACAAAAGCTGGGAGTAGGAGCAGAAGTCCTGGTGGGACTGTGCATAGAACGTTCCCCAGAAATGATAGTTGGGATGTTAGGCATCTTGAAAGCGGGAGGCGCATATTTGCCACTAGACCCAACCTATCCCCAAGAGCGTTTGGCATTCATGTTAGAAGATGCCCAAGTATCAGTGATTGTCACCCAAACCCAAGTATTAACAAAATTACCAAACTACAAAGCAGAAGTCATTTGTTTAGACGAGCAATTGTTGACAGCAGATCACAGCAATTTGATCAACCGAGCTACATTAGAAAACCTCGCTTATGTAATTTATACTTCTGGTTCTACAGGAGCGCCTAAAGGCGTGATGATCGAACACAGGTCGTTGGTCAACTTCACGCAAACGGCAATTGAGCAATATGAATTAAAAGCTAACCAACGCATCCTGCAATTTGCTTCAATTAGCTTTGATGCAGCAGTAGAAGAAATATTTCCGTGTTTGGTAACAGGCGCAACCTTAGTCATCCGCACTGATGAAATGCTCGGTTCGATACCTGAATTTCTCGAAAAATGCCGTCAGCAGTCAGTTTCAGTATTAGACTTACCAACAGCATTCTGGCATCAACTTAGTTCTGGATTATCAACCCTGAATTTAGCTTTACCAGAAACAGTGCGATTAGTCATTATTGGTGGAGAAAAAGTTTTAGCCGCACAAATTGTTAGTTGGAATCAGCGAGTAGACCCGCAAAAAGTACGATTAGTAAATAGTTACGGCCCTACTGAAACAACAGTTGTCGCTACAGTCTGTGATCTATCGACATTCACATCTGGGGCTGAAGTACCCATTGGCAAAGCTATTCCCGGTTATCAAACATATATTTTAGACTCGCACCTACAGCCAGTACCAATTGGTGTGTCAGGAGAATTACATATTGGTGGTATTGGTTTAGCCAGAGGTTATTTGAATCATCCAGAATTAACAACAGAAAAATTTATTGCTCATCCCTTTAGTCATCAACCAGGAGCAAGGTTATATAAAACTGGGGATTTAGCTCGTTATTTACCCAATGGAAACATTGAGTATCTCGGAAGGATTGACCATCAAGTTAAAATTCGTGGCTTCCGAATCGAATTACAAGAGGTAGAAGCAGTCATAAGTCATCATCCAGCAGTACAAGAAGCTTTGGTAATTGCGCGAGAGGATGAATTAGGTAATAAACGGCTAGTTTCTTATATTGTGTTTGCTGGGGAATCAATATCTGTTAGCAAACTCCGCCAGTTTGTGCAAGAGAAATTGCCTAATTACATGGTTCCATCAGCTTTTGTGATTTTGGATGCTTTACCTATCACCCCCAACGGTAAATTAGACAGGCGGACATTACCAATACCTGACAGTATTAGTTCAGTCGATTTTATCGCTCCGCAAAATTCCGTGGAAGCAGCACTAGCGCAAATCTGGTCTGAGGTACTAGGTGTCAAACAGGTAGGCATTCATGATAATTTCTTTGAACTTGGCGGCGATTCGATTATCAGTATCCAAGTTGTTAGTAAAGCAAACCAAAAAGGTTTACGATTGACACCAAAGCAATTATTTCAATATCAAACAATTGCTGAATTAGCAACGGTTGTTGATACTAGCCAAGCTGTTTTAACAGAACAGGGTATAGTTAGTGGTGCTGTACCTTTAAC